>NZ_QQAI01000012.1:0-87317 GCF_021023115.1 Psychrobacter sp. CCUG 69069 | reverse complement strand
TCATGAGTACATGCACTATTACAATCATGAGCGTATTCAAGTGAAACTAAAAGGACTGAGTCCTGTGCAGTACAGAACTCAGTCCTTGATATAAACTTAAACCGTCCAACATTTGGGGGTCAGTTCATGCCCTCCCTTTTTTACGTCTTTTTTTGTATTAAAAACGGCTGTCCCCATCAAAACCTGCTAATGAGACTCCTTTATTCAAAACTCGCTTCCATGTCCTCTAACGTCGTCATCGCTAACAGTAGCTGTTCCTCATGGTCACTATGCTGCTGCTGTAGAGCCGTTTGCTCATTGAGTAATACGAGCAAGTCAGATTTACGGCTGTCTTCGTAGAGGGTGCTGTCGGCAAGCTTCTCTTCAAGCGTGTCTAGTTTTTCCGCAATCTTAGCCAATACCTTTTCTGTATTTTCAATATCACGGCGAACGGGTGCGGTTAATTTGCGCTGTTCTGCGGCTTGTTTACGCTGCTCTTCTTTGCTCAGAGCCGACTCAGTGGCTTTTTTTTTCGACGTTACCGTAGGCGCTTTACTACTCGTTTGACTGTCGGCTGTTTCACGTGAAACAAACTTCTTACTCTCTTTCTTGTTTTTCTTCTTATGGCTACTTTTATCTTGGGAGTTTTCTTGCTTCCGCTTTTCTGCCAACCACTTGCCATAGTCACTGATGTCACCATCGAATTCATCGATTTGCCCGTCATGGACCAAATACAGCTCATCACAGACATTGGCAATCAGCTCACGGTCGTGCGAGACCAATACCACCGCGCCTTGGAAGCCTTGCAATGCGATGGTCAATGCTTGGCGCATTTGTAAGTCTAAATGGTTGGTTGGCTCATCGAGGACAAGCACGTTTGGACGCTGCCAAACAATCAATGCCAAGGTCAAGCGCGCGCGCTCGCCGCCCGAGAACAACTCACTTGGCGTATCGATACGATCACCGCGAAAGTCAAAACTACCAAGGAACGAACGCAATAAGGCGTCTGAAGTCTTACCTGCTAGGCGACGTAGCATCTCTATAGGCGTTGCTTTGGCATCTAGAATATCCATTTGATGCTGGTTAAAGTAGCCTAATTTTAGGGTATCAGACACACGGTACGTCCCTGATAAAATCCCAAGCTCACCCACCAAGGCTTTAATCAGCGTTGACTTACCTGCGCCATTCATACCCAGCAAGCCAAGACGCGTGTCAGGCGTTACTTGTACATTGGCGTTGTAGAGAAGTGGCGTATCGCTATAGCCGATATCCGCTTGTGTCAGCTCAATCAGCGGGGAGCTCATGTTGGCAGGCTCATAAAAGCGGAAAGAGAAAGGATTGTCTGCCATCATCGGTGACAGCTCTGCCATACGCTCAAGCTGTTTGATACGGCTCTGGGCTTGTTTGGCTTTACTGGCTTTGGCGCGGAAACGACGAATAAAGTCATCCAAATGCGCTTTGGTTGCTTGCTGCTTTTCAAACGCTTGCTGCTGCTGCGCCATACGCTCATGACGCGTACGGATAAACTGCTGATAATTACCCGTATAAAGGGTGATTTTTTGCTGCTCAACATGCAAGATATGACCGACCGTGGCATCTAAAAATGCTTGGTCATGCGAGATCACAATGACCAGACCCGTATAGGCGTTGATCCATGTCTCAAGCCATAAGATTGCATCCAAGTCCAAATGGTTGGTTGGCTCATCGAGTAGCATTAAATCCGCACGGCTCATCAAGGTTTTGGCCAGATTCAAACGCATGCGCCAGCCACCCGAAAACCCCTCTACAGGCAACTCGTGCTGGTTGGTATTAAACCCAAGTCCTGCCATGATTTGCGCCGCTTTGGTCGGCGTGCGATAGCCATCAATTTCATCAAACTGCTGATGCAAAACACCGATCTGCTCATCACTCACGCTGCTCAAATCATTTAACGCCGCGTTAATCTCATACCACTGCTCATCACCGCTCAATACATAATCAATGGCTGTCTGCGTAGTAGCGCCAACTTCCTGCGCCATGTGCGCCACATGCCAGCTATCTGGGATGCTGACCTCGCCCCGATCCAGCGTGACTTCAGTCTCGCCCGTGCCCATTTGCGTCAATAATAAGGCAAACAAGGTAGATTTGCCCGTGCCGTTATTGCCCGTTAAGCCAACCTTGTGGCCCGGATGTAGCTGGAAGCTTGCCCCTGCAAACAATTCACGGCCATCACGGCGAACACCAACGTCTTTAAATTCGATCATATAGTTTCTTCATCTCAACAGTAATATAAAATATAAGGCAAGAAAAACACACATCTGGCATGTTAATTGGCGGCTATTATTTCAAACGCATGACCCATAGGCAAACGATTAAATAACTATTTCAAAACTAAGTATTTATTTGCGTAAAAAGCGCTTAGAGTTACAAAAAATAATGAGCGTCATAAAGGCTAAAGTCGCTACATTAAATTTGGTTGGCGGTGACACGCTTGACAAACGATGTGCCACCCCCATTATGATATACTGCTACAAGAGATGTGTCAGCAATCAACGAAAACGTTGTGGTGGCGCCAAAGTAATATTTATAATGTTTTAACAGCGTTGCCACAATGACAGCACCCAATCAAATCAAACGCCGTGCGTATCTTTATTTGCAAACAATGAATTGCAAACCCAAACAGGACGACGACAGCCTTTGATCCTAGCAACTGAGGTAGATATGAACGACTCAACCAACCAATTTAACCCAAGCTCGAGCCAACCTGTAGATCCAACCGTCTTGAGCCTCACTGACAGCGCAGCACAAAAGGTCCGTCGCCTACGTGAAGAAGAAGGTGACAGTGACCTGATGCTACGTGTGTACGTGACTGGCGGAGGCTGTTCAGGTTTTTCATATGGCTTTAACTTTGCCAATGACTTAAATGAAGACGATGCCAACTTTGACAATGGTGATGTGACGCTCGTCGTAGATTCGCTAAGTTATCAGTACTTGCAAGGCTCTACCGTTGATTATACTGAAGGACTAGAGGGCGCCCGCTTTATCGTGACCAACCCAAATGCCACCACCACTTGTGGCTGTGGCTCGTCGTTCTCTATTTAAATGAGGACGCATTACTTGTCCGTCATGATGCCTTAAAAGCTCGTCCGCGCTATGATAATACGCTTAACGTAGCGCTTTCAAAGCATCTATCTAATGGGTAGATGCTTTTTATTTTATAGAGTAATAGTAAAGCGCTGTTGATGAATAATTTAAACCAAATAACTGCTGGAATCTAGGCAGTTGGACCCTTGCAAAGCTTATCGTATTTGTAATTGTTCGTGGTTTTCAAGACAGCTTTAAGCTAAACTGACGGCATTCTAAATCCAATATTTACCTCTGTTATGGTCAAACGCCAGTCGTGTTTTGATCCGCCATAATAAATAACAATAGATGACTATTATGAGTAATTTTGCGAGTAGCTTTGTTAATTTTGAAATTCCCAACTGGTTTGACACCAATCTACTAACGGGTATGCTACGTGGTATCGAAAAAGAGGGGCTACGCGTCAAGCCTGATGGTTACTTGGCCCAAACCCCCCATCCCAGCAAACTTGGGTCAAAGCTCACCCATCCTTTTATTACCACTGATTATTCAGAAAGCCTACTTGAACTCATCACTGAGCCCAAAACCTCACCTAAAGAGACGCTGAACATGCTGCGTCAGCTGCACGTGTTGGTCTATCAAGGCATACCCGAAGGTGAGCTGATGTGGCCGCTATCGATGCCATGTATGCTATCGGCTAACGATGAAGACATTCCATTAGCCAATTACGGCAGCTCTAATACTGGTAAGCTGAAAACCTTGTATCGTAGTGGACTTGGTATCCGTTATGGTCGTCGTATGCAGGCGATCGCAGGCTTACACTACAACTTGTCTTTTGGTGATGGATTGTTTGCAGCTTGGCAGTCACAAGTAACTTCAGCGCAAAGCCAGACGCTGACAGAATTCAAAAACGAAAAGTACTTAGGGCTTATTCGTAACTTTAAGCGTCTGACCAGTCTCGTTCTTTACTTACTTGGGGCCAGCCCAAGCGTGTGTCCTTGTTTTATAGCAGGGCGTGAGCATGATTTAGAACGACTAAATGACGCAACCTACTACAAACCTGCCGCAACCAGCCTACGGATGGGCAAGCTTGGCTATACCAATAGTGTGCAAGAGCAACTTGATATTCGTTATAACTATCTACCAGAGTATGTGGATGGGTTGCGCCGTGCCATTCAAACGCCGCATGAAAGCTTTGCCAAGCTTGGCTTAGATGATGCGGATGGCAACCCTATTCAGATCAATAACCATATTTTACAAATAGAAAATGAATACTATAGCCCTATCCGCCCCAAACAAATCGCGATGAGCGGTGAGACACCGACCGAAGCGCTTGAGCGTCGTGGTATCGCTTATGTTGAATTCCGCGCGATCGATCTCGACCCTTATAGCGATGTCGGCATCCGTCTCTCTAGTGCCTGTTTCTTAGAAGTCATGGCGCTGTACTGTCTGCTGAGCGACTCACCCAACCTGCTACCTGATGAAGAGGAAGCGCTGGCCATTAATCTTGAGCGCGTGGTAAACGAAGGCCGCCGTGAGGGCTTGCATATCTTAGACAGTGGCAAAGAGAAATTACTCGAAAGCTGGATGCTAGAACACTTAGAGCGTATGCAACCGCTTGCCGCATTACTTGACGCTCACTATGGTGGCAACGATTACCGTGCAGCAGTCGCCCTAATGCAAGGCAAAGCGGGGCATCCTGAGTCGACCATCTCAGCACAAGTCAATTCTGATAGTAAACGTCTGGGCAGCTTATGGCAGCTTGGCTTTACCTTAGCCGAGCAGCATCGTGACTCACTATTACAACAAACGCTGAGCCCAAATACCCAAGCGAAGTATGAAGTGCTGGCAGAAAAATCACTACTACAGCAAGCTGATATTGAAAAAGCCGAAACAGAAGACTTTATGGAATTTTTACAACAGTATCGCTAAGTCTTGACTGTGACCTTCAATGTTTTTGACTGTTATCTTATTTTTATAGATAACTACTTTATAAGAGTAACCATTTGATGCTACAGCTGACCACTTACCGCAGTTTACAAGTATTTTTAGTGATAATGGCCGTGATAGGTATGAGTTTTGCCCTGTTTTTTTTGCAGCGCCATCTGGGGCTTTTACCTTGTCCACTTTGTATTTTTCAACGTATTGGCTTGATGGTCATGGGTGGTTTTGCCCTCATAGCAGCATTATTCAACCCCAAATCTGTGGCTATCAGGTTGGGGTTGTGGCTTGGTAGCTTAGCGGGGATTGGCTGGGCGACTGCGGTGGCCGGGCGTCACGTTTGGTTACAGCACTTGCCTGCTGATCAAGTGCCTTCTTGCGGCCCAGGACTCGACTACTGGCTAGACACCTTACCTATTTTACAAGTGTTTAAAGAGGTCTTTGCAGGCTCTGGCGAGTGTGCCGCTATTGACTGGACGTTTATGGGATTAAGCATCCCTGAGCAGTCTTTGATTTTATTTAGTTTACTACTGGTGGTACATAGTCTGATCTTATGGCGTATCCTGCGACCTGCCACCCATAATCGTCTTGCTTAGTAGCAAATTAGAATTCACGCGGGTTTTCCGCTATAATCCTCTATCGCAGCAGACATGAGTGATATCCTCCTTCCTGTCTGTGTTGAGGTAAGCCCCTATTAAGCACGGCTGCCAACCTTGATTAATCAGATCTACTGGTTGGTTGGATAGTCAGTCTGACCTTTTAGGTAGTTTGTCCATAACAAAAAAACCACAGATATAGCGGTAGCTCTTGCTATCTTGACACAGTCTATTCGCCTTTTGTTTGAACAATGGGGTTTAGTTACGCAACCCTTTTGACCGCTAAGCTTGAGACTGTTGGTAACATCCTCTTAACGATAAAAATTTAAATGACGTTATTAAGGTTGCAACCTTTGGTTCTTTGAAAACTTATTCTATTAGGGGCTGTAGTAGATAAGGATTAAATATCACACCATTTTCTCAGGGTTTTAAGCTGATTAGATGATGACCCATAGTTAAATCTAAACTCGCACTCTTTTAAAAATAAATGGAAGTTCTTCTTATCGATTCCATTATATTTCCTGAGGGTTCGTTTAGACTGATTCCAGAAGTTCTCAATACCATTGATGTGATTGTTTTTACCGCAAGTAAACTCTTTAGAGTGATTGACTCTGAAATGTTTAAAGTCGCTCACATCTAATGCATTGTAACTTCGATAGCTGTCAGTATAAACAAAGCTGTCAGGCTTTATTTTACGCTTGATAACGGGCATTAGCGTGGTTTGTTTGGTGTCTGCTACGACAATGGTATAAACCTTACCATTTCGTTTTAGGATACCAAACACCGCTGTCTTACCGGCAGCACCTCGACCTCTTTTGCCTTTACGTACACCGCCGAAGTAACTTTCATCTAATTCGACTTCACCGTCAAAGATGTCATCTGCTTCAAGAGATAAGTAATACTCTATAACGAGTCTTATTTTATGGTAAAAAAGCGCAGCAGTATTAGGCTGAATATTGAGTAAATCTGCGGCTGTTCTAGCGGTTACTTCAGCTGTAAAAAACTCTAATAGTCGTCGCTGTACTTTTTTACTTAGTTTACAACGGGTTATCTTCATTTTAGTAGTCTAGCATAGTGCTTATCTACTACAGCCCCTTCTATTATCTTGCATTTTTGACAACAGCGTTGTGTTGCCGATAGTATAGATAACCTTTAGACACACTGTTTTAAAAACTGTTTTTTGGTATGACCATGATATATTTTGCGCCTATTCGCTCTATCCCTCTGACTGTCATTAGACGCGTTGGCTGCTCTTTGCTTGCGTTACCGATTTGTTTGCTGCTTGTTGGCTGCGACAGTGCCTCATCTAATGCCAATAAAGGCGTGGCGACTACCTTTGCTCCTGTGAGTAATTCAGCAGACTCTGATTTACAAAGTGCCGCCGTGCGCTTGCAAGATAGTAGTGTGGGTCAAGTGGAGTCTGATAGCGACTGGGATACAGGGGCCGATGGGCAATCGCTCATTGCTGCCGCCCAGTCTCAATCAAGCAATGAGGCGTATACGCAACAGACGCTGGTGGGATCAGACACGCCTAGCAGTAGCGCTCTACAGGCTACGTTAATGGGCGATTACGGGGGCATGGTTCCTTGTAACTCCTGTGCTAATATCGATGTTACCTTAAACTTGTTTGCTGACGGCTCAGTGCTAAAGACCAGTATTTATAACTATCCTGAAACACCACGTGCGCCGCTATTGGAGTCTGGTGTGTATCGCCAAGACAACAATATCATTACCATTGTCTATGAAGACAAAAACATTGAGACTTACTATATTCAAGACAATCATCTCGTGTTAATGGATGAGTACAAAAACCTTGACAGTGACTATACCCTATCGCGTAAATAAGACAGTAGCAGCATAGACAATGAGACAGCCAGTCAGAAAAAATAAGCGTCTGCAAATTTGTGGTTAGCCGTTATAAGATAAGGGTAAATCAGTCATATTGATGAGAAGAACAACGCCTACACGCTAGGCGTTTTTTATTGGTCATCTAACGGTGTTTACTTTACAATGAGTGCCTGTTGCCACACTGGTATGCTAGTGTCTGTTTGCACTTTTTAAGACAGACAATAGCCAGTGCTGATGATAGTTAGACAGCAGACCTCCGACCATTGCCAGCCCTTGAATGCTGCCAAAGTTACGGGGAACTCTGCCCTTTTACTCCTTTCATTTAAGTTCGTACGGAACGTCTATGCATATTCACATTCTTGGTATTTGTGGTACTTTTATGGGCTCACTGGCGCTACTGGCCCGTGCGCTTGGGCACACTGTCACAGGCTCAGATGCCAATGTTTATCCGCCCATGTCCACCCAACTTGAGAATGCGGGCGTCACGATCGAAGCAGGCTATCTGATAGAGCATTTACAGCCGGCACCAGATTTGGTGGTCGTCGGTAATGCCATGAAGCGTGGCATGGATGTCATCGAATATATGCTAGACAAAAACCTACGCTACACCTCAGGGCCGCAGTTCTTATCTGAGCAAGTGCTACAATCGCGCCATGTGATCGCTGTGGCGGGTACTCATGGTAAGACAACGACGACGACCATGCTCGCTTGGATACTGCAATATGCCGGCATCGACACTGGATTTTTGATCGGCGGTGTCCCCTTGGTCGATACCACTGACGCACGCCTACAGCAAGTCTTCGCACACAGCAGCTATTTGGGTGCAGAAAAAAACAGTGATGATAACTCAAAGACGGGGTATTTTGTCATTGAAGCGGATGAGTACGACTCTGCGTTTTTTGATAAGCGTTCAAAGTTCGTTCATTATCGCCCGCGTACCGCTATTTTAAATAACCTTGAATTCGATCATGCTGATATTTTTGCTGATCTCAACGCGATTCAGACCCAGTTTCATCACATGGTGCGCATGATACCCAGCACTGGCAAAATCATCATGCCAGCCGCGACCATCAGTTTAGAGGACACCTTAGCAAAAGGGGTTTGGACCCCCATTTGGCGTACAGCAGTGATCGACTCTACGGTGCCTGAACCGACTACAGAAGATAGCTCCCTAACAAACAGTAGTGACTGGCAAGCGGAGCTGTTAAGTAAAGACGGTAGTCAGTTTAAGGTGGTTTTTGCAGCTGATACTAATGAAGTAGCCATTGTAGATTGGTCGATGAGCGGCATACATAATGTGAACAATGCATTGGTGGCGGTGGCTGCAGCCTATAACGTTGGGGTCAGTGTTTCGACTGCTTGTGCCGCGTTATCTGCGTTTGCTGGTATCAAACGTCGCATGGAGCTGATTGGCAATGTAAACGACATCTTAGTCTTTGATGACTTCGCCCATCACCCCACTGCTATTATGACCACCTTAGACGGCGCCAAAAAGAAACTGGCTGGTAGACGTATCTGGGCAATCATTGAGCCGCGTAGTAACACCATGAAAATGGGCATTCACCAACACAGTCTAGCTGAGTCTGCCGCGCTCGCTGACCACACGCTTTGGTATGAGCCTACCGGTCTAGAATGGGGTCTAAAAGAAGTCATCGAACAGGCCACTGCCACAAATAGTGAGATTGGCCATCAGCAAGTGCTCTCTAGTGTCGATGCTATTATCGAGCACATCAGCACACATGCGCAAGCAGGCGATGCGATAGTGATTATGTCGAATGGTGGGTTTGAAGGTATTCATCAGCGTCTCTTAACTGTGCTACGTCGCAAATAACGCCCCAAATAACAGCGAGACATCCCTTGATTTAGACAAGAGCGTAGCTTTGTCATAGACGAGTTACGCTTTTTTATTCTCGGGTTTTGTGATTGTCTTTCTACTGATAGAAGACCTCATAACTAACGACGCTAGCGGTTTTGTAACTGTCGCTACCTTTGTAACCTTTCATTTACTTATCCTCTCTGCACATTAGCAAATCCCTGCTTTTTCTCACATAGCTCATACATTGGTAACATTTCGCGCTTACCTTTACGCCTATGCAGTGCTTACAATGTATTTATCAAAATTAGCAAAATATGATGAATGATAATAAATTAGGAGAATAGAATGAGCTTTATTTGGATGATTATCGTAGGTTTGGTCGCAGGTTTATTAGCACGTGCCATTAAGCCTGGCAGTGACCCTATGGGCTGGATAATGACCATTGTACTGGGTATCGTTGGTGCGTTGCTGGGCGGCTTTCTTGCAGGCCTCATCGGTATCGATGCGGATGGCGGCTTTACGGGTCTGATCTTCTCAGTGATTGGTGCCATCATCCTACTTTTCTTGTATGAGATGATCGTCAGCAAACGCGGTGTATAAGTGCTTGCTATACCTCAGCTGAATCAAAAACAGAAAAGCCTTGCAGATTGCAGGGCTTTTTTATGTTGAGTTTGGCTGATACTTTTCGTCCTTTGCCAGCCAAAAAAGTGTGATCTAGGCGGGAAAGTATTGATAAGCATTACTTTTGTCCCCATTTATCTTATAATATCAACCCTATTTTATCCTTATCATTGAGGTGAGCGTTATGGCATTACTCCCTATCTTAAATTACCCAGACCCGCGCTTGCGCACCATTGCCAAGCCTGTCAAGGAAGTGACTGCTGAAATCAAAACCTTAATCGCTGATATGATTGAGACCATGTATGATGCCCAAGGTATTGGTCTGGCGGCCAGTCAAGTTGACCATCATATTCAACTCATTGTCATGGATTTATCTGAAGATAAAAATAGCCCTAGGGTGTTTATTAACCCAAAAGTGACGCCGCTGGTAGAAGAAAAACAACCGTATGAAGAGGGTTGTTTATCGGTACCTGATGTCTATGATAAGGTCGAACGTCCGAATAAAGTACGTATCGAAGCGTTAGATGAGAATGGTGAAAAAATTGATGAAGAAGTAGAAGGCTTACTGGCGGTATGTATTCAACATGAAATGGATCATCTAAATGGAGTAATATTCGTCGATTATTTATCACGTCTAAAACAAACGCGTGCTCGCGATAAGGTGCGTAAAGTCATCAAGATACGTGAAAAACAAGGCGAACACACAGCAGATAAACAGCCGCAAACCACCAATTCTTGATCGGGCTTTTATTTAGCGCCCTTGTCATATAAAGCGAGTGTTATATCAGCCAATTGGCTCATAGGCTTAAATTCATAAGCTTAGAATCATAATGGCATGAGGCAATACAATAGTGATGTGACCTCGCTTTAATTCTCTAACATATATTTTTCTTCATTAAAGGTTTTCTACCATGACCATGATCAAAATTGACCAATATTTTGACCCTGCCGGCTGGCAGAAATTCACCAAAGCGGCTGAAGGTCGCGAGACGCCACTTTTGGTAGTGGACCTAAACCGCATTAAAACCAAATATCATGAAATGGTTGGTTTTTTCCCTACTGCCAAAATTCATTATGCGATGAAGGCCAGTCCTGCGGTCGAAGTCATCGATCTACTTGCTGATCTTGGCTCAAACTTTGACTGTGCGTCAATTTATGAGCTTGATAGAATACTTGACTGCGGTGTGGATGCGTCACGCATCTCTTACGGTAATACCATCAAAAAAGCCGAACATGTCAAATATGCATTTGATAAAGGCATCACTTTATATGCAACCGATTCAGAAGCAGATTTAAAAAATATCGCAAAGCACGCTCCAGGGTCAAAAATCTTTGTGCGTATCTTGGTGCAAGGGTCAGAGACCGCTGAATGGCCATTGTCACGCAAGTTTGGTTGCCACCCTGATATGGCGATTGAGCTGTTGATTCAAGCTCGCGATTTGGGCTTGGTGCCTTACGGCATCTCGTTTCATGTGGGCAGTCAGCAAAAAGATGTCGCTGCTTGGGATGATGCGCTGGCCAAGGTCAAATACATGTTTGACTGGATGAAAAATGAAGAAGACATTAAGCTACAAATGATTAATTTGGGTGGCGGTTTTCCAGCCAACTACATCAGTGAAGTGAATCCCATCAAGGTCTATGCAGAAGAGATCAATCGCTATCTGACGGATGATTATAATGCCGAAGACATGCCTGAGATTATTCTTGAGCCAGGACGTTCACTGGTTGGCGGTTCAGGGGTACTGGTTAGTGATGTGGTGTTAATTTCTCGTAAATCAAATACGGATTTGACGCGCTGGGTGTATACGGATGTAGGCTTGTTCCAAGGCTTAATCGAGACATTGGGTGAATCCATCAAGTATCCTGTTTATACGCCAAAGATGGAAACGTCCACCCGCGAAGGTACGGTGGTATTGGCAGGACCCACCTGTGATTCAACTGACATCATGTACGAAGAAGCAGGCTATCAGCTACCTGAAGAGCTGGAGATTGGCGATAAAATCTTTTGGTTGACCACGGGTGCTTATACCAATTCTTACTCATCGGTTGAGTTCAATGGTTTTCCGCCATTAGAAGTGGTTTACGTTGACTAGTTTCCAATCATTGATTGGTTTTTCATAACTGGCATTAATAAAAAGCGCGGCACTGTATATCGCAGTGCCGCGCTTTTTTGTGTTTGACCCTCTCACCAGCCAGCAACTACTGTACTCTTAGAGAAATTAGAACCAAGGCGGTTTGGCTTATACAGCCAATAAACAAAGCGATCATACTACTAAGCGTCGCTATCAGCCCTCCTCTAAATTGATTCACGTGCCATTCCTCATGATGAGCAAATCAATAAAACCATAACTAGAAAACCCTACTCATTTAAGCCTAAAACATCCTGCATGTTATATTGTCCAGCTGATTGCTGAATGACCCAAGTGGCAGCGCGTACCGCCCCAGCAGCAAAAGTCATCCGCGCTCGTGCACGGTGGGTAATCTCAACGACTTCGCCATCGGCAATAAACATCACGGTGTGATCGCCAATGATTTCGCCTCCACGAATGGCATGAATACCAATCGTCCCTGCTTCGCGCTCGCCCGTTTGACCTTCTCGGCCATACACGGCCACGTCTTGTAGTTGCTGTCCGCGTGCTTCTGCAACGGCCTGTGCCATCATATACGCCGTACCTGAGGGGGCATCGATTTTATGTTTGTGATGGGCTTCGATGACTTCTACATCCGCTTCTTCTCCAAAGGCTTTGGCAGCCATGGCTAATAGCTTTAATGACAAATTGACGCCTGTTGAATAGTTACCGGCGTAAACAATGGCCACGTTCTCACTAGCTTGTGTCAGTACTTGCTCTTGCTGCTCATTAAAGCCCGTGGTACCGATAACCATAGCGACATTGTGCTCAGCACAAATCTGCATGTTTTGTTCAGTGGCATCAGGCAAGCTAAAGTCAATCAAGACGTCGATGGCGTCTACTACCGATTTTAAATCGTCGACTATCTCTACGTTTAAACAACCGATCGCCGCGACTTCGCCAGCATCTGCGCCAACGAGGCTTGAGCCTTGACGTTCAATTGCAGCTTTTAGCGTCGTTTGTGGGTTGTCATTGACGGCTTCGATGAGCATACGCCCCATACGTCCACCCGCACCGATTACCCCTACCTTGATAGATTGATGACTGACTTGCTCACTCATATTTTTATCCTACGCACTTTATAGTTAATACCGTTGTTTTTAAATACTGGTTATCGTAAGTTTAGCAAATATCGCCCCGTGAATGGTTTTTTATACCACCAATAAAAAACCCAAAGGTTTCACATGGAACCTTTGGGCTAGTATGCTAAACACATCTCTGTTAGGCAGGACTTTTAGTCAAACAAGTCGCCAATCTTTTTAAAGAAAGACTTTTTATGGGGCGACTGTTGATGCTTGCTATCATCATCTAACGTATCTTGGAATTGACGTAGCAGATCTTTTTGCTCACGTGTGAGGTTCACGGGCGTCTCGATGACCACACGGCAAATCAAATCGCCTTTCATCGTCGTACGAACTGGCGTTACGCCTTTACCCCGTACACGTAGCAATTTGCCACTTTGGGTCCCTTCGGCAACTTTGATTTTTACTTTGCCATCTAAGGTTGGGATTTCAACTTCTTTACCCAATGCCGCATCGGTAATACTCACTGGCACATCCATGTAGAGGTCAGCGCCTTGACGAGTAAAGACGTTGTGCGGTTTGACGCGTACTTCGACATACAGATCGCCATTTTGCACACCCGCACCGCCAGCTTCGCCCTCGCCTGCTAGACGGACGCGATCCCCATCATCAACGCCTGCTGGGATAGAAACCTCTAGCGTGCGTGATTTGTCCTTCACCCCATTTCCATGACAGTCAGGACAAGGGTTTTTGATTTGTTTACCCGTGCCGCCACACTGCGGGCAAGCTTGTTGAACCGCAAAAAAGCCTTGTTGCATACGAACTTGGCCTTGCCCATGACACATCTGACAAGTCACGACATCAGAGGCATCTTTTGCCCCTTTACCATCACAAGTGTCACAAGGCGCAGGGGCAGTAAAACTGATTTCTTTTTTGCAGCCGCGTACCGCTTCTTCGAGCGTCAGCTCAATCACATAACGTAGGTCTGACCCACGACGCGAACGCCCACCGCCGCCACGCGACTGACCAAAGATATCACCAAAGTTACCAAAGATATCGCCAAAGATGTCTTGGAAATTGCCGCCGCCTGCACCGCCAAAGCCGCCACCGCCCATGCCATTTTCAAAGGCAGAGTGACCCATACGGTCATAGGCTGAACGTTTTTCTTCATCACTCAGTACTTCATAAGCCATTGACGCTTCTTTAAATTTATCTTCTGCATCAGGGTCATCAGAGTTACGGTCTGGGTGATATTTCATCGCCAGCTTGCGGTAAGCCCGCTTAATCTCTTTGCTATCAGCCGTCTTGCTGACACCTAACACTTCATAAAAATCGCGCTTACTCATGGGCTCTCCTATCGTCTTTACAGTCTACCGGCCAGTCGATTCATTAACCCTAATCCATCCTCTCCTATCTAACCTCCCACCATCGCACTCTAAGGTTTCACATGAAACATAGTAGAAGATAAGGGGAAAACGAGAAGATAACGTATGAATCTATAAGCGAATACGGCAGGATGCTGCTTAGCCAAATCAATTATTAAAAGTTTGCGCTATTTATGGAGATGGCACAGCGATTTATCAAGCGCTTAGGCAGGGAAAGTGTGAGTTAGGATGAGATAGCCCATACAAAAAGGTTTTATTAAGAAATACACAAAGGTTTTCGTACCGTCATAACGGTCAGCCATGCTAGTATTTATCGCCCTGTTTATTGTTGAATAAACACTGTGGTTCATATTTACCTTCAAAGCCATTAATTTGTGATAAGGAATCGATTGTTATGAAGAAGCTGATTGTTTTATTGATGGTCATAGCAGTGGCAGTCTATGCAGGTTCGCCTTATTACAGCGCTTATCAGCTCAAAAACGCTTATGATGCCAAAGATGGTGCCACCATCGCGGCGGCTATTGACTATGATCAAGTGCGACCCAGTATTCAGAACCAATTAACCAGTCAGTTTTCGGCGACTATAAGCAACTATCCATTGGTCGCTGAGCTGGGCGGCGAGCCATTAATCCAAGCCGCCAACAGTTTTATCGCGCAGGCAGTCGATGGCGCGATTACGCCGCAAAATATCGAAAAAATCATCAACACGCAAGGCCAAGCCAATACCGCCACCAAAGAGCTGGCGGCAGCGTGGGCAATCACCAGCAATCAAGTCGACTTAAAAAACCTGATTCAAAATTTAATCATCCAGCGCGGTGATGTGAACGCGGTGGTTCAAAGCCAAATGCAGCAAATGATGCAAAAACAAGCAGCCGTACTCGAACAACAGGCAGCACAAGGCTCTGATAGTGACAAACCAGAACTGAGCTACTGCGGTATAAATTGCTTCCAAATCAGCGGTCAAGTTAAAGGCTATCCCCTCACCATAGAGATGCAGCGTGACGGCCTGATTGACTGGAAAATCGTTGATATTATTTTGCCTTAAACGGCCGATATCCCAACCCATTATCCCAAATAAAAACCGCCCCATGATACTCACTCATGGGGCGGTTTTTTTATAGATCATTTTTATTAAAAACTTTATAAGAACGATTTAGAATGAGTGACACTGGCTACTCTACTCCCAAGAACTCGAGAAACTCAGGACTCTCAAAGCTTGCTTGGTATAGCACGCCATCTTCACGATAAATGGCCGGTGTGGCCATCACGGCAAGCCCTGCGGCTTTTTCGCGATTGGGCGTGATAGGATCGACGTTACAACTGGCAGGTGCGGGCGTCATCTCTCCTTGCAACATGGCTTTATCAAAGGCTTTACGTCGACTATCTTCATCACCTTGACACCAGATACCACGCATTTGCGCGGGCGACTGCTCATATATCGGATAGCCGATAATATTTACCGTGACGCCTTTTGCATTGAGCATGGGCAAACGCTGATGTAGACGGCGGCAGTAAGGACAATTCACATCGTCAGCCACGTATATAACGGCTCTCTCAGGGCTGGTGGCGGGATAAGTAATCAGCTGCTCGTCATCCAATGTCGCAAATACCGATTGGTTTTTACGCTGCTCAAACTCTGTATCAAGACCAACAAACTGACCGTTTTCGATCACTGATATCTCACCATCGGTGATGTACTGCGCATCGTCCGATAGTAAAAAAGGCACACCTTCCATCGTTGCGCCCCAAATAACGCCCGGCACTGCGGTATAAAAGAACGGAGTTTTGGCGCTCATGTTTTTGAGCGCGCTCATATTGGCAAGTAGCGCTGACTTGAGCGCAGGACTGACTGGCTGACCTATCTGTGCGCGGTGACTACGTTGCGCCATTTTGGACACTACTCGCTTGCTTGGGTTCTTTTGTAGCTCGCCTTGAATGACGTACTTACCATCTGCGGTCATATGCAGTGGCAACTGACCCACCAAATTGACTTGATACATATTGGGGAAGTTGGATGGCACAATAGAGGTAATTTGCGTTTTGATGCCTGCTTGCTTTAGGATTTGGCGCAGCCGCTTGTCGACAGAATGACTCACCGTGCCAGCCGCTTGTGTCCTTGTTATATTTTGACTGGCCACATTTTGATTGGTGTTAATGCTGCTAACGCTAGCAGGGTTAGGCTGAGCACAAGCGGTGGTTGCCACGATAAAAGTAGCAATAAGAGTAGTGGATGTTAATAAAGAGCGTTTCACAGAGACAGTCCTATCTGGTTTTTCATAATGAGTATGTTTTGGTTATCAACATAGTACTCATACCTAGCCTATAAAAAGCGAATGAGCCATATATTATGCAAAAACATATATTAAAAATAAAGATAGACTGTAGCATGGAGTGGATTTTTGCAAAGGCTTAAAAACGCATTATTGCAAAATTGCTACCCAGCTTTAAGAGACAGGCAACACAGACCGCTATTAGACCTAGCTGACAGTGTACAGACAGCAAAAAGCAGCGGACGTTTGGTGCGCTGCTGATGGTTTTCGGGACGACTTTTTAGGGCAGTGTCTTACTTAAAACTTGGCGACTTCATCGGCTGTTAAGAAACGACTGTCGCCTTTGTCCAGACCGTCTAAGTTGATATGGCCAATGCTGGCGCGATGCAGCTCGATCACTTTATTACCAAAATACCCCATCATACGTTTGACTTGATGGTACTTGCCTTGCTCTAAGGTCAGACGCGCGTGCGTTTCATCAATGAACTCAAGAATCGCCGGCTTGGTGGGTTCGTGATCGCCTTCTAATAAGATCCCTTCGGCAACTTTTTTTACCGCTTTTTCTTGGGCGTCGCTATCCATCGCATCTGCTAAGGTCAGCTCATAGACTTTTGCATGCTCGTGCTTAGGGCTGGTGACACGGTGCAGCCAGCCGCCATCATCACTGATGAGCAGCGCGCCTGTGGTATCGACATCGAGTCGCCCAGCAATACGTAAGCTGCCAAGCTCTGGTACGGCGATCAGCTCGGTGACGATTGGGTACTCTTTGGCTTTTAAGGTACACTCAAACCCTTCAGGCTTATGCAGTAAGATATAGCGGTTACCAGTCGCGACCGATAATGGCTCGCCTGCCCACATCACATCGTCATTGACGATATCGACATGCAACCCTGGATCTTTGATGACTTGATCGTTTACCGTGATTTCGCCAGCGTGCATAATCTTTTTCGATTCTTTGCGCGACAGCTCAGTGGCTTTACTAATAAATTTATCTAGACGCATACTATTGACTACCATCCGTTTTATGATACCTACTCTGCCTCTAAAGCCAACGTCGCAAGTATGCACACTTATCTTGTTCGCTATCTTAACTGGTCAGAAGTGGTACTATAATAAAAAATTAAATGAACACTGCGCCAAATACGGACAGCAGTGAAAGTTAGACCAGTTTACCATATCCAACCTAGACCTGATGAAATATGAGCTATCAAACGCTAAAACGAGCTGTCACCGCGCGCTTAGAAATCAAAAAATCTGAGTTCATTGCTTACGCTTATCCCGTGACATCACGGGAAGACGCGATGTTTCACGTGGAACAATTACGCGAGCAATATGCGGACGCCCGTCATCACTGCTGGGCGTATATCATTGGCGATCCCAACAATACCACCAGCGCAGGTTTTGATGATGATGGCGAGCCAAACGGTACGGCAGGCAAACCCATTTTAAACGTTTTGCAGCACAAATCTATCGGCAACGTCATTATCATTGTGGTACGTTACTTTGGCGGCATCAAACTGGGCGCAGGCGGCCTCACCCGCGCTTATGCAGGCTCAGCGCAAGCGGCTATCGACCAAATGACATTGAGCCCATATGTACCACTGCTGCAAGTGCAAATTTTGGCAGAGTTTGCGACCGAAGCGCAGTGCCGCTATGTGATCGACAGTCTAAACGGTCATATCGATGAGGTACATTATAGTAAACAAGTCACCCTGACTGCGACACTGGCTGCAGCAGATATAGACAGTCTAAAAGAACGCCTTGCGATGGATGGACGTGTTTTGGAGAAAACGTAAACGTTTTTGCGTCAGTGGTTTTGAGTAACCATGCGTTCACTGAAACTTGTTGGTTTTAACCATTGCTGACGTTATGATAACGCATTGCTTTTTAACGATAATTAAATAAGATCCCGCTATGTCCACTTCAAAACCAACCAACGCTTTCTCTCCAGCCCCTTTTAAACCGCCATTTTGGTTGAAGAATGCTCATCTACAAACGATCTTGCCTAGATTTATTGCGGCGAAAGCCCCTGAATATCGCCGCGAGCTGCTCAAAGACTCACTCGATGAGAGCGAGATTGCCTATGACTTTTATGATACTAATGAGAAGCTGGCAGATCAGGGAAAATACCAAAAACCCCTAGTCGTCTTATTTCACGGTATGGAGGGCAGTAGCGACAGCCACTATGCGCGTACCCTCGCCCACGCCGTACAGCGCAACGACTGGCATTTTGTGGTGGTGCACTTTCGTAGCTGCGGCGGCGTCCCTGTCAAAGGCCAAGTGTTTTATCAAGCAGGTGACACCAGTGAGCTTGAGCACGCACTACAGTATTTAAACCAGCAGTACCAAACGGTCTATAGTATTGGCGTGTCTTTGGGCGGTAACGCTCTGGCAAAATACATGAGTGAATACGGTGAGGGGGCACTTTGCCAAGCCGCCGTGGTAGCGTCTGCGCCTGTCGATCTGATCTCCTCCTCGCAAGCGATGGAGCGGTTTTTGGGTCGACGTATTTATACGCCTTACTTGTTAAACCCCATTGTCAGCAAAGCCATCAAAAACAATTTGACCGAAGATGAGATCAAAGCCATTAAAGCCACCAACCGCATCAGCGAGTTTGATGATATCTTCACTGCGCCGCGGCATGGCTTTCGCTCCAAAAACGACTATTATTATCAAGCATCCGCATTGCCGCATCTGATTCATATAGCCAAACCGACCTTAATCATCAGCGCCAAAGATGATCCATTCTTGGGTGCAACTGCCACACGTGGCGATGTGTCTGATAATGTGACCTTAATTGACACCGATCACGGCGGGCATATTGGGTTTATAAACTACCGCAATCGCAAATTTGATTTGGGTTGGCTGCCGAGTACAGCGATGCGTTTTTTTGTAGAAGCAACCAAGACCGATGATGACTCAGCGGCTTCTGCGTAAATCATCATAAGTCATCTGTCTTCCTAAGCTCTGTCCTATTTTCTCATTTAGAGTCCGATTATGTATCCATTTATCCGCTATGCCAGTACCATCGCTCATGCCGCCCTACAAGTAAAAAAAGGTCAGACTTTAACGCTGAAAGAGACCAGTGAGATTCAGTTTCGCTGCCGCTTGACGGATATCGATAACTTCTTAGAGATGAATAATGGTCGCGTGTTCACGCTGTATGATTTGGGACGTATCGACTTTGCGGTACGAACAGGACTTGGCAAGCAGCTATTGAAACAGCGTTGGGGGTTGGTCGTCGCTGGCAGTACCATCCAGTATCGCAAGCGTATTCGCGCCTTTGAAAAAGTCACGCTTAAAACCAAAATCATCGCTATTGATACGCGCTGGATGTATATCGAGCAGTCGATGTGGGTCAAGGGTAAACCTTGCTCGTCTGCCATACTGCGTACTGGCGTGACCAAAGGCGGCAGAGTCATTGATACATCAAAAGTGCTCGCGGCGTTGGGTCAATCTGATTGGAAGTTGCCACCAACTGGCTATGTGGCAGAGTGGATTAAGAGTGATGCTGATCGCCCGTGGCCGCCTGTGGGTTGAGATTCTGATGAACGCGAAAGGTTGTTGCAGTTAGAATATATGTTTAGTTTATACCGTAATCTTTCTAACCCTTTTCGTTAGATAAAACATAGTTTATCAAAACTAACACCGAACCACCTCGTACCATACTCCTACCTTCTGGTTTAAAAATTAATTTTAAAGCTTCTCTAGTAGCCTTTTCATTTTTTAAATAAGCGTTTTCTAACTGCTCTACATTTTCAATACCCAGATTTTTAATCTGATTTATCAACCGGTTATCAACGTAATTTTCAATATTGAACTCTTCGATAACCAAATTATATTCACCAATAAATACATCATTTTCAAAATTTATTACATTGTCGTTCTTACTCATAAAAGAAGTTAGAGAAGCTTTGTTTATTTCAATCTGACTAGGGTTATTTTTGATACTCTGACTTAAACTGTTTTCATAATCCGCTATAGTTGATTTTAATTTTACGAACTCGATATCTGCTTGCTCCAAAAGAGCTGCAACTCTATAGAAAGTACGTTTTGCAGTAGAAGGAATCTCAAACTCACCTTTATAACCTAAATCATGCTCAATCTCTGCCCAAGAATGCTGCAAGATTGTCCTAATTTGAAACTCAAATTTCTGTTCTTTATAGCTAGAATATTCTGGTAAGTTCGTCCTATCTTTTTTTAAATTGGCAACGTAGTGTAGACTTCTATAACCAAATTTATCACTATCTATTTTTCGCTTATCTACAGAATTATCTTGATCTATAACGAATTCTTCCTCAATCAGAGTCGCAATTTGGTCTACTTCGTCATCAAAATAAGTAATGATACGGACACCAACTATATCTGTAATATCGTCTAAAGACTTGTACTTTTGTTTTGCTAAAATTTTCTTTTCTAAACTGTCTCTATCTTTGACTCTAGTTTGTATTTGATGAACTTTAATACCTTTCTGTTTAAGCAGAGAGTTTATAAGCGTCTCAAGAGATTTGTCTAGATTCTCTAACACATCTTTATTTTTGTCATATTCTTTTAGTATTGCACTCATTTAGTAGCTCGTTGGATAGATTGTCATAAGAAGTCGATAATTGTATCTTACATCATAAACGCTCGAACAAACTAAGTTGTAGTCAAATACCTTAACTACAACTTCGTAGCCACAACCTACCTCTCTATTTAGCAACTAAATAAACACTATCCAACACGCGCTCTGCCTTCCTCTGCTACAGTAAGTCATGCAAATATCCTAATAAAAAGGATCTATCATGACCTTACTTAATACGCTTAACCTAACCTACCCCATAGTTCAAGCCCCAATGGCAGGCGGTGCCACCACGCCTGAACTGATCTCGTGTGTTAGTAATTTTGGCGGACTGGGATCGTTGGGTGCTGGCATGACCGCGCCAGACGTTTTAAACAGCCAAATCAATACGATTAAAAGTCTGACCAACCGCCCCTTCATGGTCAATCTGATGGTGTTGTCTGAGTATGAGTCGAGCACCTTTGATACAGAGATGCCCGCTTGGCTAAGCCAGTACTATCAGGACAATAATATCGAGGTGGCGTTACCTGAGCGCCCCGCGCAAAATTTTGCAGATCAGCTACAAGTGCTTTATGACAATCCTGTACCGGTCGCCAGTTTTACCTTTGGCATTATCAGCGCTGAGCAAGTTCAGCGGTTGCAACGTCTAGGAACGCGCGTCATCGGTACGGCCAATCATCCATTGGAAGCCAAAGCATGGAGCGAGATTGGAGTAGATGCAGTATGTGTACAAGGTGCAGAGGCAGGCGGTCATCGTGGCGGCTGGTTACCACAAAGCGAAACCGATCCTTTGGGATTATTGACGCTGATTGGCCAAACGCGCGCTTGTACCGATATTCCGTTGATTGCAGCGGGTGGCATTATGACGTCACAGGATATCAGAGCAGTACAAACAGCAGGTGCTGAACTTGCGCAAATGGGAACGGTGTTTTTAACCACAGATAAATGCGGTATTAACGACACGTATAAGAAAGCGCTACTCGATGTCAGTGAAGGGGCGCGTAGTAGCGAGACGCGCTTAACTCGCCTGTTTTCCGGCAAGCTTGCACGCGGTTTGTTAAACAATTATTTGCAAGATTTTGCACAATTTGAGAGCGAGCAGAACCTACCGCCCTACCCACAATTGAATGCCATGACCAAGTTTTTGCGGGCGGATGCGACCAAGCGTTTGGACGCAGAACACCAGTCTTTGTGGGCAGGACAAGGCGTCGCTTTGGTTAGAGATGAGGATACAACGACATTGCTAAAGCGCCTTATAAAAGAATTATAGCTTACTTATCTTTAAGCCCTGCCCGAAACCTTTTATAATCTTCCGCCGTCTGATCTACTGCTTCTACCATCGGTATGTGGCCAACCTTAGGCATCGTAATGACCTTCGCTTGCGGCATTAATTTTTTCATTACCACTGCTGTCTCAGGCTTTATAATTTTGTCCTCAGCGCCCCAAACGACAAGCGTTGGAATATTGTGTTGAGCAATGCCTTTGGCGCGTGCCTCCACATTGTCTTCCGTGATCTGCTTAAGGATGTTGGCATGCAGCTCTCGGTTGGCAATGTTGCTCTGAGCAAAGACGGCTTGCACGGTTTTGGGAATATAGGGCGGGTCGTACATGACCAAATCATATAAGGCAAAATAGTCATCCGCATTCTTGACCAACAGCGGGCTATCTTCAAGACTACCATCGCCAAACCTGTCTTCTGGAAACCCTGCTGACCAAAAGCCACCACTGTCGAGTAACCACAAGCTTTTGACGCTATCAGGGTACATGGCTGCGTAGGCAACACTGATACCGCCGCCCATCGAGTTACCGCCTAGGTGGACACCACCAGCCAAGCCTTTAGCTTGCATGAGCTCGTGCATACGCTGCGCTTGGGCATCCGTACGGTAGTCGGCTTGCTGCGGCTTACTCGACTCGCCAAAGCCCAACAAGTCAGGAATGATTAAATGATAATCTCCCAATTCTTTAGCAATACGGGTAAAGTTGTCTTTGTTCGCCCCAAAGCCATGGATCAATAACAAAGGCTCACCATTTAAGTTACCGCCTTCTAGATAGGTCATGGTATCGCCAGACGCCAGCGTAAATACCTTTTTTTCAAGGTCGGCTTTATTTCGCTCATACTGTACGAGCTTTTGGGCGGTGTTGACTGTCACGGTATTGGGTGTGGTACATCCTACGACCGAAGCCAATAGTAATGCGGTGATACTGGCGCGCAATAATGTCATCAAAATCTCCTTATTCATCATAGACAAAAAGCTTATCGCAATTTTTAACTCGCCATAAAACTATAGCGGATAACGACCCATTAATCTTTATTTAATAAGAACGCGACAGCCGCTTTTGCATGAATAGCCGTGGTATCAAAAACGGGTATCGGACTGTCCGCTTGCGTGATCAGTAGGCCAATCTCTGTACAGCCCAGTATCACGCCTTCAGCGCCTTGCTCAGCAAGGGCTTTGATGACATCGACGTAATAGTGACGCGAACTGTCTTTTATTTGCCCTTGGCACAGCTCCTCGTAGATAATGCGATGTACTTCTGCTCGTGCCTCCTCTTCTGGTATCAGTACTTGCAAGCCTGCATCCATCAGATGCTGCTTATAGAAGTCTTGCGTCATGGTAAATTGGGTGCCGAGTAAGGCAATCTTGGTCAGGTTTTGTTCTTTGATGGCATTAGCAGTCGCCTCAGCAATATGAATTATTGGCAGATCGGTCGCCTCTTGTACATCATCTGCAACTTTATGCATGGTATTGGTCGCGATTAACAGTCCTTTCGCGCCAGCCGCTTGCAAGCGTGTGCTACTACTTGCCATGATGTTACCCAACTCATCCCATGCGCCTTGCGCTTGTAACGCACCGATTGGCGCAAAGTCCACACTATGAATGAGTAGGTCTGCTGAATGTAGACCGCCAAGCTCAGCCTTGACCTCTTCATTAATCAGGCGGTAATAGCTTTGGGTACTCTCCCAGCTCATACCCCCTATAATGCCCAGTGTGTTTTGATGATGATTTGGCATATGTACCCTTAGCATTTGTTGATTTTTTAGTACGGTAGACTCAGTTTTTTAGCATACTTTTTTTATAGAAGCATGACAATATAATATGGTAAAGGCCAAAGTTAGTAATAACGATTTTACCCGCTTATCATCACAAGGTATCATGAGCGCTACTAGCCAACCATCTCCTGACTCACGAGCATTTATCCGCTCACCATTATCTGCATTCATACGTGCCAGCATTATCCGCTGCGCGTAGCGATCGCCCTGTAGGACACCCTTAATATTATGGCCAAACTCCCTCTCATCAGAATACGCATACGGCGCAAGTACTACCGCCTTATTTTTACCGGTCTTATGGCATTGATGATGTCTTTGATTATCTCGTCAGCGTTACTACTGGTCAAAGTCGGCTACGTCGATGGCTTCTTTACCGAGCTTTTGCACTCCTGGGGTCTGGCCTTTATTTTTGCGTGGCCAAGTGCTTATGTCTGTGCCTATATGGTGCAAGAGCATGTGCTCAGTCACATTGAGTTTTATTAAGTAAGCACAGCCCGCAAGTGATATCACTACCTCATAAAAACCGCTAAGATAGTCTGCAAACTGTTCTTAATGAGAGAGTGCTATGAGTCAACCAAAGCGCACTATTGAGCATTTACTAAAACACGGCGCGCTCCCCATCAGCCGCGTCGATGCAGCGGCTACCCACCTTGGAATCTATCCCACTAAGCAGACATGGCTGGCGTTTTTTGATAAAGCGCTGCTGATTATTGGCGCGGTAGCACTGGTCCTGTCTCTTGTTTTCTTTATCGCCTACAACTGGCAAAACATGGGCAAGATGGGTAAATTTGCTTTGGTTGAAGGGGCGTTGGTCATCACCATCGCTCTCTATGTTGGACTTCATTTTACAAGACGGTTTAGACAACGATTCCAGCTCATTCGCCAGTTATTACTACTCATCGCCAGTATTATTACTGGCAGCTTATTGGCTTTATTTGGGCAAATTTATCAGACGGGCGCAGATACTTGGCAGTTATTTTTCACATGGGCCTTATTGATTACGCCATGGGTCATGATCGCGCGTTTTCCTGCGCTGTGGCTACTGTGGTTGGGGCTTATTAATACCTGCTTAATGCTGTACTTCGATGTCACCAACCTGCCGTTTATCGACGATGGCTTGCAACATTACTTTCAGGTAGCGATCCTGTCGCTATTGAACCTTATCGCCTTATCCGGCTGGCTCAGCGTTTTTGATCATCAGCGCGCCACTTTTTCTAGTCATCCTTTTGATACTACGACTCACAATAGTAACGCGGCTATTAGCATAACAAGTGTGCAAAAAGCATCCAGCTTACACTGGAGTACGTATGTCGTCGGTTTCTTGAGCACCTGCTTTGTGACGTATCTTGCCACCATCAGTGCCTTTGACGATGGTCCTATTTTTGTCACGCTGATGTCGATCACACTATGGTTAGGCTGGTGCGGGTTGATGCTTTGGCATTTTTATCAGCGCCGCGTGGATTTACTCATGCTCACTTATCTGGCGTTTTCTCTTATTACTGGGGTGATGGTTTGGGTAGGACGATGGCTGTTGGACGATTCTAACGCTGCTGGCTACTTAATATTAGCGCTGCTGCTGATTGGGATGAGTTCAGCCGCAGTGATATGGCTACGCAACGCTGCGCACTTAGATAGGGGCAATAAAACCCAGCCAGTCAGAAGAGGCGCAGACGATGAATGAAAAGATGAATAAAGAGAGGCAAGTACTGGCTGAGCTAAAAAACCTTGGTGTCATTGATCGCAACTTGTCTGATGCCAATGAAATGAGCGCAGATATAGGCAGCAGTAAAAGCTCTCATGACGATCCTTGGTTCTTACAGGTATTTTTTGGCTTTAGTGGCGTCTTGGCGAGTTTGTTTTTCATTGGGTTTTTATCACTCATATTATGGGAAACCAATGTCTTTGACAGTACGCTCGGTACATTTGTTATCGGCCTATTACTGAGTGTCGCAGGATTGGGGTTATTTAAAAACAAGCATATGCGCCGCCACAGTTTTTGGGCCAGTTTAGCCTTTGCCATCAGCGCTGCGGGTCAGTTATACCTCATTTTTGCATGGTTGGACGCCGACATAGACCAGCCTCTGAGTGTCTGGCTGTTTTTGCTGTTTCAGAGCGCGGTGACCATCATGATACCAAACTTCGTGTATCGTTTGTTAAGTAGTATGGCCGCACTGGGCAGTATGGTCTATCTGCTTAATTATTATCAGCTGACCGAGGTCAGTTTGGCGCTACTGGCACTGATTACTGTTGGGGCCAATCTACAACGTTATACGCTATTGCGTTACGCTCCTAGCAAGTGGCGCTTAAGTGTTTTTGAGGTCAGTAAAGCGCTCATGTATGCCAGTGCGTTGACACTGCTTATCTTCTCAGTCTATGTGGTGGCGGGCGAGTCCAGATCCTTCTTGGTAAACAGCGATGAGGCATTTCACTATAACTACCTCGTCGCACAAGGACTGCTGGTAGCGACTAGTCTATATGCGGTCTACCTTATTCTTAAACGTTACGATGTCAAACTATGGTCAAAACATGGCGTTATCGCAGTCTGCGCCACCATCGTTCTTGGCATAACGTCGATTTATGTCTCAGGCTTACTGGCCACCAGTTTGCTTATCATGATCGCCATAGCCAACAGTCAACGCACCTTATTAGGCCTCAGCGTTTTTGCCTTGGTTTGCTACGTGTTTTGGTATTACTATCAGCTCGATACCTCCTTACTCGTTAAGTCCGGCTCGATGCTCATCATCGGCATCGTCCTGTTGCTACTGCGCCAGCTCATCATCAAACGATATTTCATGGACAATCTCACTGCTCCTGTTGCTGATGATCTTACCAGTCATACAAAGCCACCAAGCAGCGTCACCAATAGTCAGGAGCGCCAGCCATGACAGACAATATCTTGACTAAACGTGCGTCTAAGCCAACTTCCACGCCCCCCACTCATTGGAGCCAAAAACGTGCCTTCACCATTGCCATTGTTCTATCTGGACTAATTATTGTCTTAATCGTCATGGCGCTTAGTGTGGTGAAATATGAGACGCATCTTATGACTGGCGATACGGTGTTATTAGAGCTCGCCCCTGTAGATCCGCGTGGCTTTATGCAAGGGGATTATATGACGCTTCGTTATGACTTGGAGCGTGATATTTTGGAGAGACTGGCGACAGCTAGTGACCGCGACAAACCCTCTGATGGCTATGTGATAGTCGCCTTAGATGAACACAACGTTGGCCACTTTGTGCGCTTGGCTGACAGCCATCAGCCTGCCACTTTAGCTCATAATGAGAAGGCCATTCATTACCGTAGGCGTCATAGCTCGATACAGATTGCGACCAACGCTTACTTCTTTCAAGAAGGGAATGCCGAGGCTTTTGAGGCAGCAGAATACGGTGTGTTTCGTCTCAACGATAATGGTGATCCGCTACTGGCAAGTCTGGCCAACGAAGCGTTTGAAGTGATAGAGCCAAAAGAGCGAAGTAAAACGCCATTGGATAGCCCACCCGACTAGACGATGACGAGGTGGTGGCGAGAAGTCACGGATAACCTTACTTAACCAAACAAGTACTGATAACGATAAGGTGGTCTTGCTACTGTGGTGATCGAATTGTACGCTTCTCTACGGAGCGTTGATTGCCAATAACCTAATAACTAAAGTACGATTACTCAAAAATAAATAAAGGAAATTAATATGCGTAGTGCCACTTATAACACCTTTGGTAAACCCACTGAAGTACTGAGCTTAGGCGATAGCCCTGTCCCCGAGCCAAAAGCGGATGAAGTCCGTGTCAAAACCATACTGGCCTCTATTCACAATCATGACCTGCTGACCATACGCGGACAGTATGGCTTTAAGCCTGAGCTGCCAGCAATCGGCGGTAGCGAAGCGGTTGGGATTGTCGATGCCATCGGCGATGATGTCAAAAACGTCAAAGTCGGTCAGCGCGTCGCTGCTGCTAGTGTACAGGCCACATGGGCGGAGTACTTCGTCGCCGCAGAAGACATGGTGTTCGCCGTTCCTGATGACTTAGAGGACGAAATAGCCGCCCAGCTTATCGCCATGCCCCTTAGCGCCTTGATGGTGATCGAATTTTTAGAACTAAAAAGCGGGCAATGGGTTATCCATAATGCGGCCAATGGGGCGGTCGGTACCTCACTCGCCATGCTGGCCGCAGCGCGCGGTATCAACACCATCAACGTCGTCCGTAGTGCCGATGCGGTAGAGGAATTAGAAGCGCTCGATATCAAAAACAACATCAACTCATCAGATGAGGACTGGAAAGACCAAGTCCGTAAAATCATTGGCGACGATGAAATCAGCGGCGCGATTGACTCTGTCGGCGGCGAGTCCAGCAACGACTTGCTATCGTTACTGGGGCATGGCGGCACATTGGCATCATTTGGTATTATGTCAGGGCAACCAATGGCGCTCGACCCAACCAATATCATCTTTAAACAAGTGACGATCAAAGGCTTTTGGGGCAGTAAAATCAGTCAAGAAATGAGCGTTGAAAACAAACAGCGTTTGATTGATGAGCTGATCGAACGCGCGACCAACGGCAACCTCAAACTGCCGGTTGAAGCGACTTTTGATTTGGCTGATATCAAAAAAGCGGTCGATGGCAAATTGCAGTCAAACAAAAACGGCAAGGTATTGCTTAAGCCTTAATAGGTAATGCACCCTCACATTGATGGCTAAACCCGTCACCTCAAAACACAGATAAAAGCCCATTCGTATTAATATAACAATACAGTGGGCTTTTTTTGTTTTAATGATATAGGTAAGTCATTAATAGTGACCGCCAATAATGTCTATCAATAATAATGTTTAATAAGGATATAACCATGTCTAACAACACAGCATCAAACACCACGTTTAAAGCCTTGGTCGTCGAAGAGACCAGCGACGGTGAATTTAAAAAAAGTATCAAAGAACGCAGTGTCAGTGACTTGCCAGACAATGACCTGCTAATCAAGGTGCATTATTCATCGCTCAACTATAAAGATGCGATGTCGGCTTCGGGTAATAAAAGAATCACCAAACACTATCCGCACACCCCCGGTATTGATGCTGCTGGTGTCGTCGTCAGCGACAAATCCGGCACCTTTGCCGAAGGTCAAAAGGTGGTGGTATTTGGTTATGATCTGGGTATGGATACGCCGGGTGGCCTAGGGCAAATGATTTCTATACCTGCCGACTGGGCCATAGAATGCCCAGAGTCCTTGACGCTAAAAGAAGCTATGATCTATGGTACTGGCGGCTTAACGGCAGCCTTAAGCGTGCAAAAATTAGAAAAAATGGGCGCAAAACCAAGTGATGGTGAGGTCGCTGTCACAGGTGCAACGGGCGGCGTCGGTAGCATTAGTATCGCTATTTTAAAGCAGCTGGGCTATGACGTCATCGCCTTCTCAGGTAAACCTGAACAAAGCGAGCATCTAAAAGAGCTTGGCGCAAGCGAGGTGCGTCATCGCGACACCATCAATGAGATCGGTAGCAAACCTATCGGCCGTGAGCTGTGGGCCAATGCCATCGATACGGTAGGCGGCGATTATCTAGCAAACTTGCTCAAACAAACCAAAGCTGGCGGCGCGGTCACCAGTTGCGGGCTGGCGGCATCACCTGAGCTCTCGATGACGGTAATACCTTTTATCACTAGAGCGGTGTCCCTGCTCGGTATCGACTCGGTCTATATTCCATTGACGGACAAAAAGGCTATCTGGGAGCGTGTCGCCACCGACATGAAACTGCCCAATCTTGAAAGCTATGGCGAAGAAATTACGCTTGAGCAAACACCAGAGTATTTAGATAGATTTATCGCGGGCAAAACTGTGGGGCGCTATGTGGTAAATGTGAAAGGTTAGGGTTTTAGCTTGAAGACCTAGTTTTGTAGAGAATGGCAGCGCTCTTTTTGGAATGCTGCCTTTGCTTTTTTATGAAGGCTATTTGAATAAATAGAATCAATATTTATTTAAAGTGACTCTCACCTTCTACCAGCCTAGAGACTTAGCTAAGAACATTAAAAATCCACCTACAACAAGACTATCGATCATTGCCGATGGGTTCGGTCGATAGACATTACTAATATAAGATAGTTTCTCTTTTGACCTTTCAACAAAAATAAAAGTATTCTTTGTTAGGTCTAACTTTTCATCTAAAACAACTTGCAGCCACATAAGTATAAATAGGCAGTTTAATATAATAGGGTAATAATAGACTTGATACAAACCGAGCAGAACAGTACGCTTTTCTTCGGAAAGCTCGTTAAAATCGTCTACTAAAGATAGTTCGTCACTTATTTCTGAGTCTAGTTCTACTATAGTTTCACTAAGATTCTCTTCTAAATCTGGAGTGCTATCTAAATCAATTCGCACCATATCTTCGAAAGGAAAGTTCTTTAGTCTAGTTATTGCTTTAAATGATTCAAGATTGTGTAGTGACTCAAACTGCTTAAAAACACCTGCGTACTCTGATGAGATGGAATTAGCTAAAGCTACTTGCGATTGTAGCTCTCTTGCAAGTTTAAAAGGTTCGCTTGCTTCAAATGAAGTACGCACTGCATCAAAAGCGCTTCTATATGGTTCTAATGAATCCCTAACAAGACTTACTGATGACATCATATTTTCATATACATTATTTCTTCCTATGCTTTGGATCAGGCTCTCTCTTACAGACATAAGACTATTATTATAGGCACTCATTCCTCTTGTCGTTTCAAGAAAATTATCTTGCAAAGCTGTGGCTTCTGGAATTCTCAACTGGGCACATCTTGCTAGCGCACTATGATCTACAACACCGATGGAAGCGAAATCTACTGGTTGAAAAGATTTGCTTGCGATATTTGCAATACTTGCAGCTGAATTAAGATATTCATACTGACTTGTTATTCCTAGTAGACTGTTTGATTTTTCAAGATGGTAAGATAATGGGTTCATTTGACTCTGAACTTTATCAAACATTTCACTCATTTCTAACATCGATGGTAGTTTGTGTTCTTTTTTAGGTTCTTCATTCATTTCCAAATTCCTTTTATTGAACCGTTTTTAATTGTCCAAAATCAATTTCAAAGATAGCATAATAGTTAATGAGACAGAGCACTAACCTTTACTTGTTTTCTACTTCTTTGGATAACCAAAAAAAACACCCAACCAAGTTGAGTGTTTTTTTATTTCGACAAGCTGTATATCAATTCAAAAAATCTGAGTAGCAAGGAAAACGAGTGATAGCACTACGTTAAGTAGGCTGAACGAGTTTGACGATGCTAATCAGATTTTTGGTTTGATACTATTCCCACTCAATAGTAGCAGGTGGCTTGCTCGATACATCATAAGTCACGCGTGAGACGTCTTTGATTTCATTCATGATGCGATTTGATACCGTCTCAATCAAATCATACGGCAGATGGGCAAAGCGTGCGGTCATAAAGTCAACAGTCTCAACCGCACGTAGCGCAATCACCCACGCATAGCGGCGGCCATCGCCGACCACGCCGACCGATTTGATCGGTTGGAATACCGCAAACGCTTGCGCGGTCTTGTCATACCAGCCTGAACGCTCAAGCTCTTGCATAAAGATGGCGTCGGCCAAACGTAGGATATCGGCATATTCTTTTTTTACTTCGCCCAAGATACGCACGCCCAAACCTGGACCTGGAAACGGATGACGATAGATCATTTTTTCTGGCAGACCCAAAGTGATACCCAATTTGCGTACTTCGTCTTTAAAGAGGTCACGTAACGGCTCCACCAACTCAAACGCCAAGTCATCCGGCAGACCGCCTACGTTGTGGTGGCTCTTAATGACGTGCGCCTTACCTTGATGCGACTTGGCAGATTCAATCACGTCAGGATAGATCGTACCCTGCGCCAAGAACTCAACGACTTTGCCATCGCTTTGCTCACTCACTTCACGCGCACTGTTGGCAAATACGTCGATAAAGGTTTTACCAATGATTTTACGTTTTTTCTCTGGATCAGACTCGCCCGCCAGCGCATCTAAGAACAAGTCTTCGGCATCGACACGAATGACTTTAACACCCATGTTTTCGGCAAATACTTGCATGACTTGATCGCCTTCATGCAGACGCAAGAGGCCATTATCAACGAACACACAAGTCAGCTGATCGCCAATGGCTTTATGCAAAATTGCTGCGACCACTGAACTGTCGACACCGCCTGATAGTCCTAGTAATACTTGTTTGTCACCGATTTGCTCTTTTAACTGCTCGACACGCATATCAATGATGTTGTCAGGCGTCCACTCACCTGCACACTCGCAGATCTGATGGACAAAACGGCTGAGCAACGCTTGCCCTTGCAAGGTATGCGTGACTTCTGGATGGAACTGTAGACCGTAATATTGCTTGTCATCATTGGCCATGATCGCAATTGGACAGCTTGGCGTACTGGCGACGATGTCGAAGCCTTTAGGGGCTTCTATTACTTTGTCGCCATGACTCATCCACACATTTAGCTTGGCTGACTGACCGTCAGTTTTGCTGTCTTCAATGCCTTCAGTCAGCTGCGAGTGACCATTTACTTCGATCGTCGCGGCACCAAACTCATGAATGTCACTGGCATGAACCTGTCCACCGAAACGATCCGCCATCGCTTGCATACCGTAGCAAATACCCAAGACTGGCACGCCCAAGTCAAACACCGCATCGTTGATACGTGGGCTGTCGTCTGCGTGCACACTCTCAGGGCCACCCGATAGGATGACGCCTTTTGCGCCAAAATCGATGATGCGCTGGCTGTCGATATCATAAGGGAACATTTCACAAAACACCCCAGAGTCGCGCACACGGCGGGCGATCAGCTGGCTGTATTGCGAGCCAAAATCGAGAATTAAAATGCGGTCTTCTTTGATTGCAGGCGTGGCAGTGGTCATAGATCGATATCCATCAATAGATAAATTGGTGCCCTATTTTAACAAGTTTAGACACGCTATTGGCTATTAGATGTTCAATTATTCACAGTTATGTATAAATATTTCATTTTTAGGAAGATAAGCGCGGAAAAAGAAGATCAAGCAGAATGAACGATAAGAGGGCGGAAAACTGCCAAATATTTTTTGTACATAATTCAATAAATACAACCAGATATTATTCGCTAGTATAAACAGCAGCTTATCATAAAATCATGGAGATAAATGATGTCCACACCCGACCAAAAGCCGCCTAAGGACACGCAGGCTTACGTTCTAACGAAGTCCGCCATAGACAATACCACCGAGACCAAACATATCCATCAATTCAATGAAAACGCCATTCGCCATACCGTCTCATTAAGTGACATCGTCGGTCTTACTAAATTTGGTTTGCACCTTGTGCGGGTTGAGGCAGGCGATGAGACGACGACGCATCACTATCATGAAGAGTCAGATGAGTTCATCTATATGTTGTCAGGTGAGCTATCACTGCGTTATGGCGATGAGCAATATCAATTAAGTGCTGGTGACTTTGTGGGCTTCCCTGCGCATGGCGCGCCGCACTCTATGCGTAATGATAGCGATAGCGACGCCACCTACCTGATGGGCGGCAATAGGCCACCGATTGATATGACGCTTTATCCGGACATCAAGCGTAAGATGTATAACATTCATGGCAAAAAAGAGTATGTGGGTTTTGAGGATTTGGGTGAGGTTTGAAAAGAGTGTTAGTTGCTAAATAAGCCCGTGTTAATGGTTGTTTTAAACAACTACCAACATGGGCTAACTAGGTGATTTACTTTTTCAAATGAACGACTAAGTATTATTTACCTTTAAACTCAGCCTCACGTCTCTCCACCATCGCCATCGCGCCCTCACGCGCATCTTCTGAATAAAACAAATCTGGCAGATAACTATGAATATTTGCCAGCGCCGCGCCGACGCCACTACGGCTGACATCTTGTGCGGACGACAGTAGGCTTTTTACACCAAGCGGAGCCGCTTGGCAGATTTCTTTGGCAATCGTGAGCGCTCGCTCATATTCGGTGCCGTTTTCTACCACTTCACTGACCAGATTGAGTCGATCTGCCGTCTGTGCGTCAAATGCTTTGCCTGTGAGCAGATACGGCATGGCTTTTTGCCAGCCTGCCGCTTGTACAAATCGGACGGTTGCCCCGCCAAACGGCATGATACCGCGCTGCACTTCTAATTGACCAAACGTGCAGTTGTCACTTGCGATGACCACGTCGCTATTTAGCATCAGCTCAATCCCAGCGGTAAAGCATGTGCCTTGCACCGCGACGACCACAGGTTTGCAGCGTAATTTACCGCTGATGCCCCACGGATCGATTTGGCTATCGTCAAACTCAAACGCGCCTTTGTCCCATTTGTCTTGTAGCTCCATCAGATCCAGACCGGCAGTGAAGTGCTCGCCATGGGCGAAGATGAGCGCACATCGTAGATGATCGTCGTTTTCGTAGTCAGTGAGCGCCTCGGATAACTGCTTAATCATATGGCTATCAAAGGCGTTGCGTTTGTCCGCGCGATTAAGTCCAATCAGACAAATATAGCCGTCGGTTTGATAGGTGATGCGATTGTCGATGTGTTGATTGTGGTCCGTGGTCATGACGTTATCCTTGTCGAAACTGGCGTTGTAAGAGCGTTATTAGAGGGGCAATTGCTATAAACTTATTTTTAGTAACGTGCTTTTAATATAATCATCCTTACACTAGAACACAAGCACTAACACCGCGCAGCACCATACCCATGATGGATAGCAGCGCACCTCATTATCAGTTGACCTTGCCCTTGATAAATGCAACTATTATTGAGCTTTATAGCGTTGCCATCCTCACTTGCTGGCACCATCGAACAATGGAATCACGGTCTTATGGAATTTTGGCACGGCTTTTTGCTTATCACCAGCGTTCACTTGCTTGCTGCCGCCTCACCTGGCCCTGATTTTGTCTTGGTATCGCAGCAAACCTTGGCAAAAGGTCGGCGCACTGGTCTAATTTGTAGCTTTGGCATTACTTTGGGCTTGGCTGTTCATATTATCTACTCGGTGTTGGGTCTGGCGACCATCATCGCCCATTCGCAGCCGCTATTGACCGCGATTAAATGGCTGGGCGGTGGATATCTGATTTATCTGGGTTGGCAAGGGATTGGGGCCAAACCCAAAAAGCCATCAGATTTAGCAAATTCAGCAGACTCGGCAAGGTCAGCTGTTAACGTTTCACAAGATGTGCTTACCCATCCAACCACGATTTCTAATAAAAACCTCTCTACCAAAAAACCATCTGAGAATACCGACTCAACTGCCGCTATTTTGCGTCGTGGCTTTTTTTGTAATGTCTTTAATCCAAAAGCGCCCGTGTATTTCGTCGCGATATTTACCCTCGTTCTCTCACCAGACATACCCCTTTGGCAGTTGGCCACCTATGGCGTATGGATGATGGTCTTGCAGATGGCATGGTTTAGTACGGTCGTCATGCTGCTCTCTATCCCAGCGATCCATCGCCGCTTCCAACGTTTTGAGCATTGGATAGACCGCGTCTTGGGATCAGCGATGATCGTATTGGGGTTAAATCTTATTTTACGTAGCCGATAAGCCGTTCGTTCCTTGTGAAATCTGCTAAACTGGTTGATTATATTCAGATATCAAAGCCCCACACTATGACAAGTAAGCCTTCAAACCAAAAACACAGAAACCGATCGCCATCTACGGCCAAAAAACTCGGCCAGCTGCATCCGCGCAACCCGCATCAAGGTCGCTATGACTTTGCGGTACTGACCCGCGCTTTGCCTGAGCTCGCTGACCATACCATCACCAATCCTAATGGCGAGCCGACGATCAACTTCTCTGATCATCAAGCGGTGCGTGTGCTTAACAAGGCGCTGCTCGCCCATTATTATGGCGTCAAATTTTGGGACATTCCCGAAGGCTACTTGTGTCCGCCTATCCCTGGGCGTGCCGATTATATTCACTATATCGCTGACTTGCTTGCCCAAACCAGCCACGTCAATGACGACAACACCCCACCAACAGGCAAAGAGCTCCATGCTCTCGATATTGGCACGGGGGCCAGTGCCATTTACCCTATTATCGGTAGCCAAAGCTACGGTTGGCGTTTTACGGCAAGCGATATCGATCCCGTTTCGGTCAATACGGCAGCGCTTATTTGTGACGCTAATCCAAAGCTCAAAAGCGCGGTAAAGGTAAAGCTGCAACCAGAACCCAAATTTATCTTTAAAAACATCATCGGTCGCCAAGATTACTTTGATGTGGTCGTTTGCAACCCTCCCTTTCACGCCTCGTTGGAAGAAGCCATGGAAGCCAACAGTCGTAAGCAGCATAACCTGCAACGACATCGTGGCAAAAATGAAAACGAAAAGATCAGTCGCCATTCCTCAAAAGAAGGCAATGCCGCACAAAACCTAAACTTTGGCGGTCAGCATAAAGAGCTGTGGAGTGAAGGCGGAGAAATTGCCTTTTTGACTAAGATGGCAAAAGAGAGTCAAAGCTTCGCAGAGCACGTTGGTTGGTTTACTACCCTTGTCTCCAAGTCTGAGAACGTAAAACCTTTGCAGCTTCTATTAAAGCAGCTTGATGTTGCCCAAATGCGCATTATTGAGATGAGTCAAGGTCAAAAAAACACACGTGTTTTAGCATGGCGTTTTAATACTGATGAAGACGCATAAACAGCCACAGTGTGGAATAAAGTTTCACGTGAAACAAAAAATCACCGCTTTACTAGCAAAGCGGTGATTTTTTATCGTAAAAATAAGTGACTGTAGTCAGGCCAATCAGCTAAAAAACATCACTTTTAAGCCGATAGCAATGAGTACCCACCCACCTAATGCTTCCGCTTTATCTTCTAACCACGTACCAGAGCGCCAGCCTAAATAAACCCCCAGCAGACCAAATAAAGCGGTGATCACGGCGATAATTAAACAGGCCAGCCACGCATTAAGCGCCAACAAATTAAGGGTAAAACCTGCGGCCATGGCATCGATACTAGTGGCGATCGCTAGGGTAAACATGGTTTTATGATTCACACTTTTATACCCGCTATTTTTTGCTAATACCTCCTCAGCAATGTCATCAATCTCTTCTTCATTATGACCAGCAAACACTTCATAAAGCATTTTGCCACCGAGTACGATAAGAATAATTCCGCCAATCCAAGGCGCTGCAGCGGCCAGCCAACCTAATAACACTGCTCCTAATAAATAACCAATAAGTGGCATGATGCCCTGCGCAATACCAAAATACAAAGCAGCATACATCGCCAAACGCAACACGTATTGAGAGGAATGTTTTTGCGACTTGGCACCCAGCCCGATTGCAACAGCAAACGCATCCATCGCTAAAGCAATAGCGAGTAACAGGACTTCTATCATTTTATTTTTCTCTTATCATAAGTAGCGTATTTTTTAGCGTTTCACGTGAAACAAAAATACCGCTTTGGAGGCCAAAGCGGTATTTTCTGTCATTAATTAAAAAGGATCGCATTTCTAATCATGGTATTTATATGTCTAAATTAGACACCGTCAATGCGTTTTCTTCAATAAAGATACGGCGCGGCTCAACATGATCCCCCATTAAGCAGGTAAACATATGATCTGCAGCGATGGCATCTTCAATATTGACCCGTAGCATACGGCGGTTTTCAGGATCCATCGTCGTATCCCAAAGCTGATCGGCGTTCATCTCCCCCAGCCCTTTATAGCGCTGAATCGCCAGACCACGACGGGCATCTAGCATCATTTGCTGCCATAAATAGTCAAAGTCGCGTATTGGGATATCTTTGGTAGTGCCAGCACTGGCTTCACGGCGGATAAAGGCATCATCTGCCAACAACGTGTTCCACTCAGCCGATAAGCGAAGTAACTTGCTGTATTCACCTGAATTAATAAAACTAGAGTCTAGCAAATAATGATGTGCCAGCTGATGCACGTATACAGTCACCCGCGGTAGCCACTGCGCTTTAGTCGACAACGCATCGCTATCAGACTCCGTCCTTTCTTCAGCCTCTAATGCTGGCGTCATACCCAATAAATCGGCGGCGGCAGCATCCATGTTTTTTGGCTGAGGCGCATGGATGTTCACCAACTCAATCTCAGGACTTAGCTCACTGCCTAAACGGTCAAGTTGAGTTTGCATGGCCTCTCTCCAACCTTGCATAGCCGCCTTGTCATAAGTCATGTCGGTACTAAGTTTTGGCGTATGGGTTAAGGCATCCAAAATCGTGGCCGGAAAACGGATCTGCAAACGTGCTTTGATCAGCTGCGTTTGGTTATAGTCATTTAGAAGCGTTTCAAGCGCTTGACCAGTGATAGCAGGTGCATCAGCACTGACATGCAGCTTAGTGTTATCAATCGTCGACGACAACAGATAAGCCTTAAGTGCCTCATCATCTTTTAGATACAGCTCTTGACGCCCTTTTTTCACCTTATACAAGGGTGGCTGAGCAATATAAACATAGCCCCGTTCGATAAGCTCAGGTGTTTGACGGAAAAAGAAGGTCAACAGCAGCGTACGAATGTGGGAGCCATCAACGTCCGCATCGGTCATGATAATGATTTTATGATAGCGTACTTTATCAGGGTTGTACTCATCAGGACCAATACCACAGCCAAGCGCGGTAATTAGGTTACCAACTTCAGCAGACGACAGCATTTTGTCAAAGCGGGCGCGTTCAACGTTAAGGATTTTACCTTTTAAGGGCAAAATCGCCTGCGTTTTACGGCTACGGCCTTGTTTGGCTGAGCCACCTGCAGAGTCCCCCTCCACAATGTACAGCTCTGACAGTGACGGATCTTTTTCTTGGCAATCAGCCAGTTTACCTGGCAAACCGGCGATATCTAGCGTGGTCTTACGGCGGGTCATCTCACGTGCTTTACGAGCCGCATCACGCGCTCGTGCAGCATCGATAATTTTATTGGCAATCGCTTTACCCGCACTTGGGTTCTCGAGTAGATAGTCATTAAACTTATCACTCATCGCCGATTCAACCGCAGATTTTACTTCGCTTGATACCAGCTTGTCTTTGGTTTGACTTGAAAACTTTGGATCAGGAACCTTAACAGAGACGATTGCCGTTAGGCCTTCACGGGCATCATCACCAGTCGCAGCGATCTTTTCTTTTTTGAATAAGTTTTCGCGATCCATATAGCTATTTAAGCCGCGCGTTAATGCTGAGCGGAAGCCTGATAGATGCGTACCACCATCGCGCTGCGGGATGTTATTAGTAAAACACAGAACTTTTTCGTTGTACGTGTCCGTCCACTGCAACGCCACTTCGACGCTGATACCCTCATCTTGGTCACTTGTGAAGTGGAACACGTCATTGATGCCATCTTTGCCCGCGTTGATATAACTGACAAACTCCGACAAACCACCTTTATGCTCAAACTCGTGACGCTTATCAATACGCTCATCGGTTAAAACAATACGCACGCCAGAGTTAAGAAACGATAGCTCACGTAGACGTTTGGCTAAAATATCGTACTCAAAGATAGTGCCTGTAAACACATCAGCACTTGGATAAAAGCGAATTTGTGTGCCCGTTTTATCCGTTGGTTCCATCTGCTGAATGTCAGCATCAGGCACGCCATCGGTGTAGGTTTGGTGGTAGTGATGGCCTTCACGCCAGATATTCATCTCAAGCTTTTTAGACAAAGCATTGACGACCGAAACCCCGACACCATGTAGGCCGCCTGACACTTTATAGCTATTGTCATCGAACTTACCGCCTGCATGCAGTACCGTCATGATAACCTGCGCGGCCGACACTCCCTCTTCTGGATGAATGTCGACAGGCACACCGCGGCCATTGTCCATCACGCTCACAGATTCATCTTCGTGGATGATGATATCAATCTGATCGCAATGACCAGCAAGCGCCTCATCGATAGAGTTGTCCACCACCTCAAAGACCATATGATGTAAGCCGGTACCATCATCCGTGTCACCGATGTACATACCAGGGCGCACGCGTACCGCTTCTAATCCGCGCAATACACGAATATCTTTGGAGCTATAATCAGAAGGTAAACTTTCAGGCACCACAGTTGAGGCCATAGTTTCAGTAGCACTGTCTGACATCAGTTGCTCGTGGTCGGTAGGTAATGAATCACTCATGTGCATTCCTTAATCTAGCCATAATCAGCCGTTTGTTATTGCCCCATCACTACGATGACGCCTTATAACGTTATTTTAGATTCAATTTTTATAACCAAAATCAATGATACGTCTCATTGACTAACACGATTCGCCAAAACTTCATAAAATGTGATAAAGACTTAAAAAAATATCAAGTCAGCGCTTTATCATTCCCGTACTCGCTTCTTTTTTTTAAAGATTATTAAAGCGAATACAACAAATAAAACACATATTTATCAGACACTTGCAAATCCATAGGCAATAAAAAACGTCTGTACAACGCTATCAAAAAACTTGCTGAAAACAGGACAAAAATAAAGCCTCATTTTAGCATTTTTTTGCCTTTAAGTCACTGTTTACTGAGCGTTTTATGGCGATTAAACCCGTGTCTAAAGAGAGTAAATATTCAGGAGAAAATGGTAAAACAGGTTGGAGTAGTATAGGTATTTTGGAGAGCGGAAAAAAAGAAACACCACGTTTAAAAACAGGGCATATTTACCCCATAGAGACTTGACCTTGTTTCACGTGAAACACGTGCGGATTTGACCATAATGCTCTTACCAAAGGTAAAACATCATCAGTCAAACTGGTCATAAATACCTGACACGGTAACTGAGACAGCGCTGATAACAGGATCTCTATAGCTCTCGCATCCAGCTCGGCAGTGATATCATCTAGCAACACCACGGGGGTTACTTGGGAGTTAAGGCCACTATTGGACAAATCGCTGCCTTCTTCCGTATGCAGTAGCAAGGGCAGCTGTGACAAGCGCAACGCGGTGATTAACAATTTTTTTTCACCGCGAGACAGCACATTAGCCGCCTGCTCTTTTAGCGTGGGCAACGGGCTACTCCCATCGGTTTCTATGATGGTATTTGCATGCTCGCTATTCGTTTGTACGGAATCGCTAGAGCGCCAATGAACATGAACATCGGCGCGATGATTGCCGATACGCGTGTATCCCAGCTGCAGATCCTGCTCTAAGCGCTCGTTAAGCTGCACATCAAGCGAAATACTGGTGTCGTAACCCGGATTGTAACTCAAACTTAATTGTTCAGCGTAGGCAGGCAATAGCTCAGCGACAGTGTCAGCAAAATAAGGCTGCCATGCTGCAAACACACGTTCACGGTAATGATGAATAAGCGCAGCATGGTTACTTAGCCCCTTATCCCATGACTTTAACTCAGCAAGCTGTATTTGGGACAAGTGGCGCGTCTTTTTTAACAGACTATTGCGTTGTTTTAGTAGGCGCTGATAGGCTACCCACTGTGGGTGAAACCCTTGTTTCATGTGAAACACTAGCCAATCTAATAGTTGCCGACGACTGGCACTCCCCTGCTCCAACATATCCATTGTCGAGGGGTCTACCAATAACGTGGGTAGTTGTTCAGTTAGGATGCTTTGGTTATAAACAGTGCTTTGATTAAGACGTAGGACCGTTGTAGCATCGGTTTGCTTTTGGATAGCCAAGGTACGGTTATCATTGAGTTTTGCATGCACGGTTGCGGAATTTTGATGGTGCTGAATGTAGCGTTTGGGCTGATGGTGACGAAAACTCTTACCTCTAGATAATAAGAATATAGCTTCAAGCAATGACGTTTTACCACTGCCATTTTCCCCAATAATGACGTTGCAAGCAGCAGACTGGAGGTTGGTTTGCGTCAAATTACGCAGATGGGAGATTTGTAGACGTTCAATCATAATACCGACAGCCGCCTATGGATGTTGCTGAAAAATTAGCGAACAAAAATTTATAAAAATAATAAGTCAGACAAAGATTGGAAGTTAAATCTGGATTGCAAAAACTGCTCTACAGCCTAACTCCCTGTCTTTAAAAAACAAAACGTACTATTTAAAAAACACTATATACGCATCGGCATGATGACATATTGATGGAACTCATCGTTCAGCTGATTGACCAATACCGAGGCATTTGATTGACTCATATGCATCTGTAAGTCGCCTTGGATGACACTTAGCACATCCTGTAAATAGGCGGCATTAAAAGACAGCTCCATCGGCTCACCTTGATACTTGGCTTGTATCATCTCGACCGCTTCATCTTGCTCGGCGTTATTTGCGCGGACTTCTACCATGCCGTCACTGGCAAAGTTGAACACCACACCGCGCGATTTTTCATTACTTAAAATGGCGACACGGCGTAGCACATCCGCCATTTTTTCTTGATTGAACAACGCGAGCTTATCAGTATTACTCGGCATCACGCGGCGGTAATCAGGGAACTTGCCATCAATCAGACGCGCTGTGAACGTAACCATCAAGTTTTGGTTCACCTGCCCTGCACTATCGACGTCGCCAAAAGGTAAGCTCACTTGTAAAAACTCACGGCCAAAGCTTAAGGTGACCTGATTGTCTTGCTCACCAAGCATTTTACCAAGTTCAGTAGCCAAACGCTCAAGCTCAATCACAGCCTTACGCGGCAAAATCGCCTGCATATTTAGATCAGCGCTCACATCGATAACACTGCGTGCCAAAGCCAAACGGTGGCCATCGGTAGCCACTGTCGTCAATTGCTGCTGTGAGACGTCAAACAACATACCGGTTAGATAGTAACGGACATCTTGGATTGCCATCGCAAACTGAGTCTTGTGAATCAAATCAATAAGACGACTACGACTGATGGTCAATGGCGTGATGTTTTCTGGGTTACCCAAACTTGGGTAATCTTCACTAGGCAAGGTTCCCAAAGTAAAGCGACTTTTGCCGCTGGTCAGTAAACAGCGCTCGTTTTGTTGAGTAGCAAGGTTGACCTGTGCTTGAGCAGGCAACGATTTACAGATGTCTTTTAACTTTGTTGCCGGTAATGTTGTGGTACCTGCTTCAATACAAGCACCAGCAGGCAGTTTTAACGTCGAGGTTAGCTCTACCTCTAGATCTGAGGCAGTCAAAATAAGTGCCGACTCAGACAGCTGTAGCTTGATATTGCCCAAAATAACCATATTGTGGCGCTTATCAGCCGCCTTCGCGATCAAGTTAATGGCTTTTAGTAACGACTCTCGATTAATCGATAATTGCATGCTTAGTTACTCTTATTATTAGTTACTCTTATTAAATGATTTTTTATAATATTAAAATATTGTCTCAATAATACCTTGTCTACTGCCTAGAATCCATTAGCTATCTGTGTGCTTATATTTGCAATATTATAAACCATATCATCTTACTACAACATAGGGACGCCGCGGCCTTCTAACCAGCTTGCAACATGAGGGCTAATGTTTTGTAGTCTTTGTCAAACGCTGGATCTGCGGCTCTTAGCTCATTAACTTTATCGCAAGCGTGCATCACTGTCGTGTGATCGCGTCCACCAAATGACTGTCCAATCTCAGGAAAGCTATCACCAGTCAGCTCTCTTGACAATGCCATTGCGATTTGACGTGGTCTTGCAATACTGCGCGTGCGTTTGCGTCCCATAATGTCTTTGACCGTCACGTCATAGTACTCTGCGACCATCTTACGAATATTATCCATATTTACCGCTTGGACACGCATCGCAACGATATCTTTTAGCGCATATTGCACCATCTCAAGGGTAATCTGTGCCCCAGTCAAGTTGGCATTTGCAAACACTTGATTGAGAGCCCCTTCTAAGCGTCTGACATTAGACACCACGTTTTGAGCAATAAATAGGGCACACTCTTTAGGCAAAACCATGCCGTATGAGGCCGCTTTTTTCTGTAAGATTTGTACACGAGTATCAATCTCAGGAGGATCGACAGCGACTGTTAACCCCCAAGAAAAACGTGACCGAAAGCGTTCGTCAAACTCAGTCATTTGTGACGGATGACGGTCAGACGCTAAAATCAGCTGTTTATCACCGCTTGTAAAATCTGCAAATAGTGTCAAAAACTCATTACTACTTTTGGTCTTACCTGCTAATACATGAATATCATCTACAATTAATAAATCTACTTTTTTAATTTTCTTTTTAAAATCTTCTATTTTATTATTTCTTAATGAATAAACCAATTGATTAATAAATTTTTCAGAAGTGAAATAATAAAAACTTTGATTATTTTTTAAATATCGGTGTGCTACTGAATGCATTAAATGCGTTTTTCCCAACCCAGAAGGACCATATATAAATAGAGGATTGTGTCGATTTTTTGATTGACGTTTACCAAGCTCATAACAGGCCTTGTAGGCTAGATTGTTAGATTTACCGGTAACAAACGTCTCAAAAGTGAAATCAGGGTTTAGATAGCTTAGCGATTTTGCATCAGCAGAATCGATTGACTCTGTGTGTCGCATATTGGCATCAATATCTGCTTTCGCATTGTTATGATGGATGGTTTCAAACTTATGATCTGGCGGGGTAGGGGAGGGCGTATCCTCCACAAACAAAGACCCTGACTGCATCTGGTTGGCACCATCCGTATTACGATCAGCGTTATCGACGCGGACGACGACCTCCTCGATACTCCCTTGGCTGTGCTTAGTAACCAATTGCTGAATGTCTTGCAAATGGTTTTTTTTAATGTAAGTTACAAAATAATCATTAGGGGCAAGTATGATAAGTGTTTGTGCTTCTTGGTGAGCTGATAATGGCCTTAACCACATGGTAAATACGTTGTCTTTGACGTTATATCGTAAGTCGTTTAGACATTTATCCCAAATGTTTGCTGTGTCAATCATGAAAAGTGCTAACCCTATAATCTAAAATAATAGATATGTCTCAACGGTATAAGAGGCTCATTAACCTCTGATGCCATCCATAATTCCTAAACCAAAATCAATGGCCGTGCAGGGAGCTAATCTAACACAATACCCCTGTGGATAACACCTTGTTTTTTGTGGATAAGACTGTGGATAGTTTTGGGGATAAGTTTATTACCTAGGTTATCCATATTTAATACACAGGTTATCCACAGGATTACCCATAGCGTAATATTATGATAATTAAAAGAAAGGAGGACTTAACCACAGAAAATATGGGTCCCAATAACAACAATATCTATATATATTAATCAATTAATTATTATAGTGTTTGAGGCAAACTGTGGATAACTACCAAAATTAAGAGCGGGTTAACAGTAAGTTCTAATCACTAGGTAATAAATTTATCAATCACAATGGTTTGGAATAATGGAGTTTTTCCAACAGGGCAGCCAAACAACAAAATGCTTCGATAGTAACGTAAGTCAAATTAGTTTATTGACCAAAAGCAGATGGAATGATATAATCCTCCGTTATTACGAATTTAGTCCATTATTTTGATAGGTGAGTTATGAAACGTACATTCCAACCAAGCGTGATCAAGCGTAAACGTACTCACGGTTTCCGTGCTCGTATGGCAACTAAAAAAGGCCGTCAGGTCTTAGCTCGTCGCCGCGCTAAAGGACGTCATCGTCTTACTGTATAATCAGTAGATTGCGCTAAGCATACCTAGTAATGCTTATTGCGTTGCTGGTATCTATAGATCACGATAGTCAATCATCAAAACTGACACGTAGCCATATATTAAAAGCGCCCAGATAGGCGCTTTTTTTGTCTCTGTATTTTGTGGCTATTCCTAAACTTGTTCTAAACTTGCCATTCGCTCTCATACTAGGTTGTAATATGCCCAATACTGTCTCAGACACACCTACCGCCCGCTTCACTAAAGAGCAGCGCTTACTCACACCAGCAGCGTTCCGTGAGGTGTTTGACGCACCTGAGCGTAAACTTCACCAGAGTCATTTGATGGCTTTTGTACGTGATAATACTCAAAATAAGCCGCGAGTAGGTATGGCGATTACCAAGCGTAAAGTCCCTACTGCGGTCGCACGAAATCTTATCAAACGTCAAATACGTGAGCAGTTCCGTACAAAAGCTTTTAAATTAGAAAACAAAGATATTGTTTTTATTGTTAAAAAATCTATAAAAGATTTAAATAACAAAGATTTAATAAATGAGATAAATAATATATTTAAAAAAATAGAAAAAATTTAATATGAATTTTATATTAAAAAATAAAAATAATTTTTTTAATAAAATTATATTATCTATTATTTGTTTTTATCAAAAAATAGTAAGCCCTATGCTACCGGCACGTTGCCGCTATTATCCAACTTGTTCGAATTATGGCAAACAAGCTTTAGCATGGCATGGGGTCCGGTCAGGCAGTTGGTTACTATTAAAACGTATCAGTAGGTGTCATCCACTAGGTGGACATGGCATCGACTTCGTACCGATCCCTTTGGCTTCTTATAGCTATCATTACGTACCCGCTATTTGTACGGAAAATATAAGTGCGCAAGGATTGGGTATTTATCGGGATAGTAGTAGCTATGTTTCACGTCTCAATCAGTTAATGACGACTGAGTCAAAATAACGGTAACACCGCTTTAATATCATACCTTTTGAGTTACCCACAAGTTATCCACACTCTTGGTATCATTTGAGGTGGTTTTTTAGTAAAATGATGCACATTTTATGTAAATGACTGTCAATACTGTTGTCAGAGATTGGGGCAAACAGAGTGGGCGGTCATGACACATGCCCTAATTTTTCATTCCCTAATTTTTTAATCTAGGAAAGGTTTATGCAAAAGATATTTCGGGTGATGATCATCATTGCGATGCTAATCACCGCTTATCTGCTGATTTTGGCATGGCGAGACGATTATGCCGATGCGCCAGCTGTAGATGCGGTGCCAGAAACGACCACTTCAGTAGGTGCGGATATTCCTTCTATGACTGGTGCAGCAGGTGATATTCCAGTACAGACGCTGCCTGTTGATACCGGTACTGTGACTGCCACCCCTGCTAAAGACACAGGTCTTATCACGGTAACGACCGATCGCTATGATATAAAAATCAATCCAGAAGGCGGTGATATCGTTTATGCTGCGCTCAAGCAGTATGATGCGACGCTCGATAGCGATAAGCCTTTCGTATTGTTAGAAAATAATAGTAATCGTGTGTATGTAGCCCAGTCTGGTCTCATCGGTCCAAATGGTACTGATACCGCAGAAGGCCGTGCTAACTACAGTCATACTGCTAATAATTACGTCATGGAAGCGGGGCAGCAAACCTTATCAGTCCCGCTTACTTATAAAAAAGATGGCGTCACCATCACCAAGACGTTCACCTTTACAGAAAACAAATACCCCATTGATGTTAGCTATCAGATCCAAAACGCCTCTACAAACGCGTGGCAGGGTCAAATGTTTGCGCAGCTAAAACGCGATGATAGTAAAGATCCTGGTATGTCTGATAAAGGCGCGCTGAGTATGGCCACCTATTTGGGCGGCGCTTGGGGTACACCCGATGATCCTTACAATAAGCTAAAGTTTGGCGATTTTAATGATGGTGAGTTAACCACAACCAGTGACAAAGGTTGGGTGGGAATCGTACAGCATTATTTTGTCTCTGCATGGACGCCTAACAATTTCACGGGTAAGTTTTTTAGTCGCGAAACTGGCGATGATTACTTTATTGGATTTAACAGTCAGCCTGTCAATGTGGCACCAAATAAACAGGTGACGTTGGACGCCACCTTGTATGCTGGCCCAAAAGTACAATCTGAGCTAAAAGACGTCGCTGTAGGTCTCAATCAGACCGTGGATTATGGACTGCTGTGGCCAATATCAAAAGTCTTGTTTGCTATCTTGGATGGCGTTCATAAAGTTGTTGGTAACTGGGGTTGGTCGATCATCATATTAACTATTTTGGTCAAAATTGCCTTAATGTGGTTCTCTAATAAGAGTTACTACTCAATGGCGAAGATGCGAGCTATCGCCCCAAGACTAAAAGCTCTCAAAGAAGAGCATGGCGACGACCGCATGAAAATGTCGCAAGAAATGATGGCCATCTATAAAGAAGAGAAAGTCAATCCGATGGCAGGCTGCTTGCCTATTTTGATGCAAATGCCGATTTTCTTAGCGCTGTATTGGGTATTGGTTGAAAGTGTTGAGCTGCGCCATGCGCCTTGGATCTTATGGATTCAGGATTTATCGGCGATGGATCCGTGGTTTATTTTGCCATTGCTAATGGGTGCATCGATGTTTGTACAGCAGCAGCTAAATCCGCAGCCAGCTGATCCGATGCAAGCGAAAGTGATGAAGTTCTTACCGATTATCTTTACAGCGTTTATGCTATTCTTCCCAGCAGGTCTGGTACTGTACTGGACAGTGAATAACTTGTTTAGTATGACGCAACAATATATTGTTAATAGAAAGGTTGAAGAAGAGCAAAAACGTCGTACGGTTAAGGTACTCGATTAGTCATTAGTTAGCATTATGAAAGGAACCATCGCGTAAGCGGTGGTTTTTTTATACGTGACAGCTTTGTACAACGGTTAATTGCGCGCCAATATAAAGCCTAAAGTAAGATCAAAGTAGGGCGATTTAAAGTTTGCTTTGTCAGTCTGCGTTCAGCCGTCTATAATGGTGCTTTTAGCTATTGAGAGTTATTGTGGATTCCTTGGAGATGGCGTTGATTGCCCCTCATTCATCTGAAAATCCTAGCCCTTCTGGGTTGGCGACTATTGCTGCCATTGCCACGCCACTTGGCCGTGGTGGCGTCGGCGTGATACGTCTGTCAGGCGCACGTGCTTATGCCATTGCTTGCATCCTAACTGGTACGTCTGCCTTTACACCGCGAATGGCCAGTTTTTGTCGTTTTTATCAGGCAGATGGTACGGTTATTGATGAAGGATTGGTGCTGTACTTTAAAGGACCGCACTCATTCACTGGCGAAGATGTGATTGAGCTACAGGGTCATGGCGGCATGATCTTACAAAACCAGCTATTAGCCCGCGTTTTTGAGTTGGGGGCAAAACAAGCGAGCGCAGGCGAGTTTTCTTATCGGGCTTTTGATAATGATAAGTTGGATCTGGTCCAAGCAGAAGCCATTGCTGATGCGATTGACGCCACCAGTGCCGCCGCCGCTAGCAGTGCCATTCGGTCACTAAGCGGTGAATTTTCCCAAAAAATCAATCAATTATTAGAACAACTGATTCATCTGCGCTTACATGTTGAAGCGGCGATTGATTTTCCTGATGAAGAAGACGTGGACTTTTTGTCTGATGGGGTGATACAAAACAAGCTTGAGCAAACACAGGCCAAGATTCAACAAGTACTAGCGACTGCCAAGCAAGGCCAGCTCTTACGGGATGGCATACATGTGGTGTTGGCAGGCAGACCCAATGCTGGGAAATCAAGCTTACTGAATCGTCTTGCAGGACAGGAGCGTGCGATCGTTACTAACGTAGCTGGCACCACTCGTGATACGCTACAAGAGACAGTAGTACTCAATGGTTTAACGCTACATTTAACCGATACCGCAGGTCTGCGTGAAACTGAGGATACGGTTGAGCGCATTGGTATCGAGCGTGCACGTACCGCTATCACTCAGGCTGATATGCTCCTGATGGTCTACGATGTGACCCGAGATCTTGAAGAGGAGAGTACACCACTACAGCTTGCAGAGCAGCTATTTGGTGAACTCCCAGAGGCCAAACGCTTACTAATTATTGCAAATAAAAGTGATCTGTTAAGTGAGTCTAGTGATGAAAGTTCCACTGCTGTCTCGCAAATTGAGATAAAAAACCGAGGCTATGAACAAGTCAATGTTTCATGTGAAACAGGCAGCGGCATCGATACCTTAGTCGACACCTTATGTGCTAAAGTGGGTTTTCATCCACCAGAGAATAGCTTGATTGCCCGTACGCGCCATCTAGATGCGTTGCGAAGAACAGCAGAGTATTTAACAGAAGCACACGAGCAGCTCACAGTGTTTAAAGCAGGAGAGTTGGTGGCTGAAAGCTTGCGCCAAGCCCAGCTTAGTTTGGGCGAGATTACGGGTGAGTTTAGTGCGGATGATTTGTTAGGTAAAATATTTGGCAGCTTTTGTATTGGTAAATAGTCCATAAGCATTGTGCTTTAAGTGGCTACTTTTATTTTTAATACTATCACAAGGAAAAAGTCATGCACTGTCCGTATTGTAATGCGTCAGACACGAAGGTGATTGACTCGCGTCTTGCAGCGGAAGGTGCCCAAGTACGCCGCCGCCGCTCATGTAATAGTTGCCAAGAGCGTTTCACTACCTTTGAGATGGTAGAGGTGGTGATGCCTAGAATTATCAAATCGAGTGGCAAAATTGAGCCTTATGACAATGAAAAATTGCGCCGCTCTATTTTATTACCCCTGCAAAAACGCCCTATCACCATTGATGAGCAAGAGGCGATGATTAGCCGTGTGGAAAAACGCGTCAGACAGATGGGGGAGCGCGAAGTCAGCAGTAAAGTTTTGGGCGAGATTATCATGAGTGAGCTCAAAGCGTTGGACGATGTCGCCTACGTCCGCTTTGCCAGTGTTTATCGAGATTTCCAAGACATAGATGCTTTTCATCAAGAAATTGCCAATATCCGACCCAATGAAAAATAGTAAATAGTTGAGAAGTCGCTCACTCCTTAGTTACCTCTCAGTCCTAGTATTTTCAATTTAATAGATACGCTTTTACACCGTGACTATCCAACTCTGATTAAGTGTCCTTTTATGTCGACCCATTACCACTCGCAAGATGCACAAGACCGTTACTTTATGATGCTGGCTATCGAACAAGCCAAGCACGGTTTATATACCACCCGGCCGAATCCGGCAGTCGGTTGTGTGATCGTCCACGCAGGAGAAGTGGTCGGACAAGGGTTTCATCCTAAAGCAGGTGAGCCGCATGCAGAAGTGTTTGCGCTCAAAGAGGCAGATGCGCGCGCAGTCGGTGCCACTGCGTATGTAACCCTAGAGCCCTGTAGTCACACGGGACGCACGCCGCCCTGTGCACTTGCCCTTATTAACGCTGGTGTGAAACGAGTTGTGATAGCAAGTCTTGACCCCAATCCACAAGTGGCGGGACGCGGTGTAAGGCTACTAGAACAGGCAGGTATTGAGGTCAAAGTGGGGGGGTTGACCGCGCAAGCAGAAGCGCTAAATCGTGGGTTTTTAAAAGCGATGCGTACGCAAATGCCCTACGTGCGCCTCAAAATTGCCACCAGCCTTGATGGCCGTACCGCGATGGCATCGGGAGAGTCAAAATGGATCACGTCTACAGCAGCTCGCGACGATGTCCAAAAACTACGCGCACAAAGTGGCGTGATTATCACAGGCAGTGAAACAGTTATTGCTGATGATCCACAATTGAATGTACGCTCTAACCAACTAGCTGTGTCACCTGAGCAAGTGCCTGCGCCTATGGTCGTCGTGCTTGATAGGCGTCAACGTCTAGACTACGATCCGCACGCTAATTATCAACTATGTCGTCGTCCAGAGACGCTTTACTGGCGCAATGATGACCTGCCTTCGTTGTTAAAAACGTTAGTCAGTGAGCATCAATGTTATGACGTACTGATAGAAGCTGGTGCAAGCGTGGCAGGCAGCTTTTTAAGTCAACAACTGGTCGATGAATTGGTCGTCTATCAAGCGCCTTGCTTATTGGGCGCTAAAGCACGGGCAATGGTTGAGTTTAATCCGCTGTCTCTGGCGCAGCAGTTACGTTTTGATATTTATCAGCATGAACAGATTGGTGTTGACCTTAAACTAACGCTATTACCTTTATAAAACGTGTTATTTATAAACAGTTTATCCGCAACCTGTGATTAAAGGGGGATAAGTGTGGATAACGTATCACCTAAACGTAAGGTTTCACATGAAACTGTGTATAACTTCGTTTCACATGAAACAGTAAAGACGTGTTGTTATCTAATATCCTTTATAATGCTATATATATCAATGACTTGCGTTCAAACTCACTATTTTTTAGATTCTATATGAAATTCAGGTTTGCTGTGGATAACTCTATATTTGGAGAGGTTTTTAGAGGAATGAGGCTTGGTTTTTCTTTACTTATCCACAAGTTATCCCCGAAAGGCTTGAAATAAGCGTAGGTTTCACCATCAATTTTAGTTAAGTTAGGCAACTGCTGGCAAAAAATTAAGACGTTGAAATACATTGTTGATCACGTCTACCCAATAATGAGATGAGGTTTATATGTTTACTGGAATTATAGAAAGTGTTGGAAAAGTTAAATCCATGCAACCAACAGGTGGTGATATACGTTTGACAATAGAGTCTGATGAGTTAGATTTCAGTGATGTCAAACTGGGGGACTCTATTGCCTCAAATGGCATTTGTCTAACGGTGGTAGATTTTGGGAGCAATCATTACTCCGTGGATGTTTCACGTGAAACGATTGCTCGTACCGCGTTAGAAACCCTAAAAGCAGGGCACATTGTCAATTTGGAAAAAGCGATGCTCCCAACCACTCGTTTTGGCGGTCATATCGTTGCAGGCCACGTAGATGGTGTAGGCGTTGTTAGTAAGCTGCAACAGGACGCGCGCTCTATCTACATTGAGATTGAGATACCCCAAGAGTTGGCGCATTACACAGCGACTAAAGGATCTATTACGGTCGATGGTATTAGTTTAACGACCAACCTGGTACAGGATAATATTGTCTCTTTAAACATCATTCCTCATACTGCCCAAGTGACTAATATTGCTAAGCATTGGCTGGTTGGTAGTAAGGTCAATATTGAGGTAGATATCGTTGCTCGCTACTTAGAGCGTCTGATAAATAAATCGCAAGCCAGTGCTATGGCTGCCCCCAGTCCGCAAAGTCAAATTACAGAAGCCTTCTTGGCAGATAATGGCTTTATGAAGTGATGTCTAAGAGGGCATAAGTAGCTATAAAGTCATTAGGAAGGTGAAGACCAAAGGTAGCACACATATAGACAGGCAGTAGGTTTTACAGGCTTTTATGAGAGTTTTATAAGGCGCTGTAAAACCGCCTCTAACGCTTCTTTATTGATAGGTTTGGATAAAAACTCGTCCATTCCTACTAGCAAACAAGCCTCGCGATCCTCGCTAGTATTGTTTGCCGTCAGTGCAACGATAGGAATGGCGTCACCTTGCGCGCGGATAGCCTGGGTAGCCTGTAGCCCGTCCATCACTGGCATACGACAGTCCATTAAAATCAGCGAGATATCTTGTCGCTGTTCTTGTAATTTATCTAACGCTTGCTGCCCATCTTCTGCGACCACACTACGATAACCAAGCTTGCTCAGTATTTTGCAGGTTATTTTTTGATTGGTTGGACTGTCTTCTACCACTAAGACCAATGGAGAGGTGGTTTCGCTGGCGAGTTTATTTGCTTCTTTTGCTAGATGCCTACTGTTATTTCTAAAGCTTGCTGTCTGAACAAGCTTTTTTCTTGCGGGTAAGGTCAAGCGCAGCAACTCAGATAGCAGTAAATTAGCGTCCAACGGCTTGGTCAAAAACCCATCATATTTATCTAGTAACACAGAGGGTATGCGGCGCTCAGGTTTGATACTAAACAGTATCTTTGGTAGTGATGAATGAGCGAGTAGTTTATCTAACGCTTGCTGTTTCTCATGGTTCGTAAACACTTGATTTTCTAGTTCTAACTCTTTCATTTCTGAATGACTCAAATCTCCATCCTTTGACAATAAAGGACTGGATAGCGCAAAAGTAACGGCGTCATAATATTCATAATCGAGCAGCAACACAGGAGCGAGTGTCTGCTCGACCTGTACTAATTGGCTTGCCAGCTGCTGTACAGTGGCCAAATCTACAGAAGTGTAAATGGTCGTCGATATCGATAAATACTCACACAAGTGTTGCAAATGTTTGGCAACCAATGCTTGGTTCACGACTGCGATCAGATGGATATGAGTTAAATGCTGACTACGATGATACACCGGTTGATAGTTTGGATGGCGACAAGGTAGGTACAGGTTAAAAGTGCTTCCGTTACCGATAGTGCTTTGCAGTTCAATAAAACCGCCTAATAACTGCGCAAAACTATTGGCATTATTTAAACCAATGCCTGTCGCATCGATATTTTGCGCCATTTTACTATGAGTTTGACGATTACTTTGATGCACGTCAGTTCGTAGCTGGTTTTGTTTGTCGATAGCGATGCCACCACCTGTGTCTTTTATACTAAAACGTACCCAGTGAGATGACTGACTTACCCTCATGTTTTTGTTGGTAGGGAGCAAGTAATCGCTATTTATTTGTGTGATTTGTTCATGGGTGACGCGATCGATAGTGAGCGCGATATAGCCCAAGATTGTAAATTTTGAGGCATTGTTTAACAGGTTTAAAAGTATTTGGCGTAGACGCACCGCGTCAGTGTCAATACAACGTGGACAATCGGGCGCAAAAAAATAGATCAACTCTAGCCCTTGCTGCCTTATATCGTCTAAGATCAAATCATTAACGCCTCGACTAAGTTTGTAAATATCGACAGGCTCACTACTAAGGCGAGCTTTTCTTACCTCTACCTCGCCGATATCTAGCGTGTCATTGAGGGTCGTCAACATACTTTGACTGCTTTTGATCAGTGTTTTTAGTATGTCGTGCTGCTTGTAAGATAAGGTTTTAGGGTTGATCGGTTCTAGGGTGTCGATCATGGTCTCTAATGGTACCCGTAGCTGATAACCGACAAGCGATCGGAGCGTTGCTAACTCATCAAGTTTTTGCTGTAGCTTTTGGTTTTGCTGCTGTAGTTGCGCGATTTGCGTGGTGAACTCGTTGATATTATTGAGAATGACAGTAAAGTTGTGAACTTGTCCATGTTCACCAAACCATGGGGTGATATGGAGCTGGTATATCTGCTGATTTTCTAGGCTGTAGACGGTTAAGGTGCGAGTGATACGCAAGTTGGATAAGGTTTGTAACAGGAGCTGTGTAAACTCATCTTTACCAGCAAAAAAATCCGTTAACTCATAGCTTTCATCCTGTTGCGATGAGGAGTCGAAGAGCTGCTCAAAGCGTTGATTAAAAAAGCTGATTTGGCCATGGCGCATAATCATTAGCATCGGTAATGGCGCTTGTTCAACCAAGCGCTCAAGACGGTGTGTTAGGGTTCTAATACGGTGGTAATCACTGTGCAATTGATAGCTGACACGGCTGAGGGCGTGGCCTAAACGCAAAAACTCAGTCGCCGATTTTTTGGGCGAAAACGGGGGCGGCGTATAAGCGTCCTTTGCATGACCACTCAAATTATCACTATAAGCGAGCAGCTGGTTCCAACTGTTTTGACGACTGAGTATGTACAATAAAGCGGTAATCAAAAATATGATCGCTATCATCAACGGTAGCCAGTAGTGATAAGATATCCAGTCGATAGCAAAAGGCTCGTGGCGCAATATAAGATAAATTTGATGACCACTTTTAAGCTTAATAGTGCCTGTAACGTTGTTGTTATTGAGCGTGTGCGCACTATAGCTACCGCTGTTAGCGGAAGATGGGGTAATGGTGGGAAAGGTCACGGTCGCAAAAGCCGGCTCACCAGGGCGAGCATGACGATGAATGTAAGTCTGTCCAGATGGCGTTATAAAAATCAGCTGATAGCTAGTGTCCTTAAAGGCAGGGTTATCTAGAATTTCTTTAATATCACGATTTAACAGCTCGTCACCGCTCGTGACTTTATGTTGTAACAAATAAAAGGTGTCGACACTGTGTTGTTCGCCATGCTTTTTTATTCCATAGAACATGTTGAAATAATACAGTCCTAACATGACCAGTAACGTCATTGCATAAAACGTGAGTAAGCGCTGTAAGGACTGAAACTGTTGCATGAAAGCGTGGTCCTATGTTGACTTGAGTAAACGTGACAGTTGTATAATGATTTTGGCAAAGTCGTGGATTTGCATAAGCCATTCTGGTGTTTTATTAGAGGTAGAGCGCTGCTTAATAAAGTACTGTTTTATAAGCATACCTACATAAAAGAGTACTTTGCTTGTTTTTTATTATAAAGATAAACAGCATCATTAGTAACGTCCGATTGCCGCTGTTACAATCATGGCACAACATGGCAAACTCACCTATAATGGGCAAATCGACCCTATATAATGCATGATTATGACGACAATTGCTTCTGCCCCAACTTTATCGACTTCCGCTACTACTGACAACTACCCATCTGGCACGCCCTTAAGGGTTGTGTTTGCGGGTACGCCTGAATTTGCCGCAACTAGTCTTGAGATGCTCATCAAGCAGCAAGAGGCACTAAATATAGATATCGTCGCCGTATATACACAGCCTGATCGTAAGGCTGGGCGTGGTCAAAAACTGGCGGCTTCTGCAGTCAAACAAGTGGCGTTAACTCATGATATTGCGGTTGAGCAACCAGCTACCTTCAAAAAGTCTGACGCCGCAGGTATGACAGCGCGTCAAACCCTGCGTACGTATCAACCCGATGTCATGATCGTGGTCGCTTACGGGCTGATTTTGCCGATTGGTGTTTTAACCACGCCAACTTATGGCTGTCTAAACATTCACGCCTCGTTATTGCCACGCTGGCGCGGGGCGGCGCCGATTCACCGTGCGTTATTGGCAGGAGATGGTGAGACGGGCATTACGATTATGCAGATGGACAAAGGCCTAGATACCGGCGATATGCTCTATAAAGTCAACTGTGCCATCGAAGCAAAAGACACAGCAGCGAGTCTCCATGACAAGCTGGCAGCGCTTGGCGCGACGGCCATCACTACCGTATTAAAAGATTTACCCAGCTATCAGGCGCAGGCCAAGGCTCAAGAAGACAGTCAAGCCAACTATGCCGAAAAGCTGGTCAAAACCGAAGGCGAAATTGACTGGACACAACCTGCTACTGCAATCGAGCGACAAATTCGCGGTTTGACCCCGTGGCCTGGCGCTTACACTTTCTTAGATGGGCAACGTGTCAAAATTTTAGCCAGCTTACCAGTAAATACCTCGCAGCAAACCGATAAACCAGCGGGCACTATCATCAGTGTAGGGCGCAAAGCGATTTTGGTCGCCTGTGGTAAAGACCATCACAACGACCCACTGGCCAGTACCTTAGCGATTACGGACTTACAGTTTGCAGGGGGTAAGCCGATGACAGCTGAACAAGTCTGTCATGGCAACCAGTTAAACGATGGTGATCAGTTCACGGGCGATTCCAAATAACATCACACAGTTTCATTTATCTTAGCAAAAGATCACTGAAGTATAATTTACTTAACCCCAACTCAGTTAATATAAGTCACTTAATATAAGCCACCCAACTTGCACAAGACGTGACCCATGAGGCGTCAAGGAAAATCAATTTAATGAGACAAACCACTACTGCGCCAAGAAACAATAAGCTCAAGCCATCAAGCAACCTTATCATGAACGGCAGCGTACGCGTGCGGGTGATTCGCACCTTGTTGGCGATTCAAAATGGTCAGTCGCTCTCAAGCGTGCTTGACCCATTGTTGAATAGTCTGCACGACGGGGATAAAGGCTTTGCCCATGCGCTATTGCTGACGACATTACGCCAGTGGTATGCGCTTTCGCGGTTGCTGGATACCCTAGCAGACAACCCTATTGATGAGGTTGAAGTTCGTACTACGATTCAAGTAGGGTTGGTGCAATTGTTGTACTTGGAAGTGGCTGACCATGCTGCGATTCATGAAACGGTTGAGGCCGCAAAGGAGATTGAGTTCGCTCATGCTACTGGCTTGATTAACGCTATTTTGCGCAAAGTGGCTAAGAATCCAAATAAATTCCGTAAAAAGTGCAATAAAAACCACAGTCTGCCCAATTGGCTTGCTTATCAGCTTAAGCAGGACTGGAGCGAGCAGTATAACGAGCTCACCCAAGGCTTGCGCCAATCAGCGCCAATGTTTTTACGAGTGAATACGGCGGTTACATCGGTCGATGACTATCAACAAGAGCTGTACGGCGCAGAAATTGATACAGACTTGGTTGAGCTAACGAGCGGTTTTAACTTACCTCATTCTTCAGACACGGCGACTTTATCGACTCAAGCGCTACGACTACATCAAAGCACCGCAGTCAGTGCGTTGCCACAATTTGCTGAAGGGGCTGTTAGTGTGCAAGACATGCATGCGCAACTTGCGGCACCTATCATCCATAAAGCCCTAATAAATAAGATTGGTAAGGATAAAAATGTCACTGACCTACATATCTTAGATGCTTGCGCCGCACCTGGCGGTAAGCTTGCTCATTGGTTAGAGTTAATAAACTCGGCGGAACACTCGCCTTTGTTTCACGTGAAACAAGACAATACAGAAGTGACAGCACCAACTTCTAAAATCAAGCTCACCGCCATCGATAATGAAGCACCGCGTATCGAGCGTATTTATGATAATTTAGACCGTCTCAATTTAAAGCAGGAGAACCTAGAGCAAGCTGAGAAAAACGTCGAGCTTGAGATCGTCTGTGCTGATGCCACCAGATGGCAGGGTGCGGGGAAAAAAGACACCAGCGAAGCCGTGTTCGATGCCATATTGCTGGATTCACCTTGTACGGCAACAGGAGTGATTCGCCGTCATCCTGATATCAGTATCCTACGGGCTGAGGAAGACGTTGAGCAAACGGCTGTCTTACAAGCAGATATCTTGCACAATCTGTGGCCACAGCTCAAAGTGGGTGGTTATCTGCTCTATGTAACATGCTCTATTTTAAAGCAAGAAAACGCCCTGCAAATGCAAGACTTTATCAGCCATCATGATGATGCGGTCGCGGTTGAATTTACCGAGGACTGCAATTGGGGCATCGCACAAACCATTGGTCGCCAGTGCTTGCCAATTGATGGTATCAGTGGTGATGGCTTTTATTATGCGTTACTGCATAAAGCTGCTGAATAAACCGTTTTTAAATATTGAATAACATCATTGTAGATAGGACAATCTAATGAAATATATCAGTACCCGTGGTCAGACAGCGCCGATGGATTTTAGTGATGTGCTTTTGATGGGGCTTGCCCCTGATGGCGGTTTGATGCTGCCTGAGCACTATCCGAACATCGACAGTGCTACGCTAGAGGAATGGCGTACGCTTAGCTATCCGCAACTTGCGATGGCAATTATGCAGCGCTTTGCCACTGATATTCCTACCGCTGATTTGCAGGACATTATTGAGCGTACTTACACCGCTGATGTGTTTGGTTCTGATGAGATTGTTCCTGTCCGCAAGCTTGAAGACAATTTATACATTTTAGGTTTATCAAACGGTCCAACGCTGGCGTTTAAAGACGTGGCTATGCAGTTTTTGGGTAATGCCTTTGAATATGTGCTCAAACAAAAAGACGCGCGTATTACCATTATTGGCGCCACCAGTGGTGATACGGGTAGTGCGGCAGAGTATGCCCTGCGCGGGAAAGACAATATCGAAGTCTTTATGCTATCGCCTCATGGCAAAATGAGTGAATTCCAGCGTGCGCAGATGTATAGCTTGACCGATGACAATATCCACAACATCGCTATCGATGGCATGTTTGATGACTGTCAGGATATCGTCAAAGCGCTGCAACAAGACGCGTCGTTTAAAGCCGCTTATAGCTTGGGTACGGTCAACTCCATTAACTGGGGTCGCATCCTCGCGCAGATTGTTTATTACTTTAAAGCCTACTTTGCCGTCACGACGAGCAATGAGGAAAAAGTCAGTTTTAGTGTGCCCTCAGGCAACTTTGGTAACATTTGCGCCGGTCACATCGCCCGTGAAATGGGGTTGCCAATTGAGCGCTTGATCGTTGCCACCAATGAAAACGATGTGCTCAATGACTTCTTTAATCAAGGTGCGTATCAGCCGCGCCCCACTGAAAAAACCTATGTCACCTCCAGCCCATCCATGGATATCTCTAAAGCCTCTAACTTTGAGCGATTTGTTTATCTACTGCTAGACAAAGACAGTACGCGCGTTCATGAACTGTTTGAAGGGGTAAAATCAGGCCAAGGTTTCGATTTATCTGACTTGATGGAAGCGGTTAACGTCCGTTATGGCTTTGCAGCTGGCAAGTCTACTCATGATGATCGCCTGCAAACCATTAAAGCGATTTATGAGCAGTATGGGGAGCTGGTTGATCCACACACCGCTGACGGTATCAAGGTCGCAAAAGAATTACAGTTAAAGGGCGAAGTCATCGTTTGTGCGGAGACCGCATTGCCCGTTAAGTTTGCTGACACTATCGTGGAAGCTGTTGGCCAAATAGATATCGATCGTCCTAAACACACAGAAGGCTTGGAGAGCTTGCCACAGCACGTCGTAGTACTAGACAATAAAGCTGAGCTGGTCGCTGAACAAATCCGTCATTACGTCACGCCAAACCCAGCTTAAACAAAGGGCGTGGATAAGGGCAGCGCCTAAGAAAGTCTTCAAGAAAGTATCCATATAAGGTTACACTATTGTAATAACTTGTTTATGATTGTGTTATCGTAGATATGATTGTAATATTAGAAATAGCGTCGGCGGATGTTCATTACGCTGTGCGCTTTTTTTCGGAATAACACCAGCCAAAACAGCGATACATACTGTGGGTACAATAATGAAGATGCGCGTAAAAAAGATAGCAAAGGCCCTGTTAATCACGACATTTAGCAGTGCAATGCTGATGACCACCGCTCACGCTAACAATCCATCACCCAGCATCAAAGCGGATGCGCCCAATCGCTACACTGTCAAAAAAGGGGATACGTTGTGGGATATCTCAGGACGCTACTTAGACAGCCCATGGCGCTGGAAGGAGATTTGGGCGACCAATAAACAAATCAAAAACCCCCATCTTATTTATCCGAATGACATTCTTATCTTGTGTGTGATTCAAGGTAAGACGCTTGTTGGGGTGGACACAGGTGAGGGCTGTGCTGGGGTAGAAAAACAGTTAACGGGTGATGTGGTCGCGGGCACGGTAGCCGTGACTTCAACTGCCAATAGTATCCCACCTATCCCATGGTCAGCTATTCAACACTGGTTGGATAAAACGGTCATCGTTGATCCACAAGATTTCAATACCACCCCCTATGTTTTAGCTTCTAAGAACCGTAACTTGATTACTGCTGCTGGTGACAAGGTTTACGCCAAAGGCGTGCCGCTGATCATCGGACAGCGTTATGGTATCTACCGTGAAGGTGAGCTATATGTTGAGCCTAAAACGCAAGAAGTTATCGGTCTAGAAGTCACGCAAGTGGCAACAGGTTTGGTCACCTCTACAGAAAGCAATGGTGTCACCAGCTTACAGCTGACGGACAGTTACGGTAAAGAAGTGCGTGAAGGTGATCGCGTATTTGTTGAGCTAAATAACTCGATCCCGCCAGTGTTTTATCCAGCCCCAGCGACGGTCAGTCGTGGTGGGTTGATTGTACGAGTAATGGACTCAATCAGTTCAGCGGCAAAGGGTAGTGTGGTCGCCATCAACCTAGGGAGCACCCATGGGGCTAAACCTGGTGATGTCCTGACCGTTTATCAAAAAGGTCCCTTGGTACGCGATACCAAAGACAATGATATGCCGGTACGTTTGCCAAATGAGCCAAGCGGTATGGTCATGATCTTTAATACTTTTGACCATATTAGCTATGCGTATGTGTTAGATTCTGAGCTACCCCTCAACGTTGGTGATCAATTACTACCGCCGCCTTATTTATAAACACATTACTGGTTCATTGGACGAGCCAATCTAAGCCCGCTTGTGTGAGAGAAATGACTATGACAGCAGTCTCCTCTTTATTAACCGACGATCAGCGCGCCATATTGGCGCTGTGGTATGAGGTGAATGCGTCATTATCTGCTTACCACAAGCTGCTCACCGCCTTTGGTCACGCACAGCTTGCTTGGCAAGCCAAAGTAGACGCGTGGCGGCAGTTAGGTATTCATCATACCCACCTTAAACGTCATGAACAGCCTGAGCAAACCCTCGCCAATATCGATAAAATCCAGCAGGCGTTAGTCACCGGTCGGTATGGCCTAATATTCGCCGATCAGCCCGACTATCCCGCCCAGCTCCTACATATTTATGACCCACCGCCCTTATTGTTTTACCGTGGTAATAGCACGCGTCTACAGCAAGCACAAATTGCTATCGTTGGCAGTCGAAAACCCACCGCCCATGCACAAAAAACCACTTTTGATATGGCGCAGTATTTAGCCCAAGCAGGTTATATTATCACCAGTGGTCTCGCTATGGGAGTCGATAAGCGCGCCCATTTAGGGGCTTTGGCGCAGGTGGATTCTGAGTATCAAGGTCGCACGGTTGGGGTGATGGGGACAGGCATTGATGTGAATTACCCCAATCACCATGACCAGCTATTTGCTCAGATTGTCGAGCAAGGTGGCTGTATTATTAGTGAGTTGTTGCCCCATACCCCGCCGCATAAGCATACCTTCCCACGTCGTAACCGTTTGGTGGCTGGTATGAGCTTGGCAACGATCGTGACAGAAGCGACGATTCAAAGTGGTTCACTCATTACCGCCCGCCTAACCTCTGAGCAAGGCAAACAAGTGTTTGCGATACCAAGCCATATTGACAATAGCAATGCCGAGGGCTGTCATCATCTGATACGCGAAGGGGCCACTTTGATTTATCACCCTCAACAAGTCATCGAAGATGTGAATAGTCAGTTGGCTTACGGTAGCCTTGTACGTCAAGCAGAAAACCTTGCCAATTCCCCTGTATCTAGCACCACTGATCCTCGATCGGAAGTTCAACAGCCGTCTCATGCTGTGGGTAGAGATAAAGCCGCTGCCACAGATAACAGCCAGCTATTGGCATCTAATATCAAATCTCAGCGTAGCGCTATCTCCGTACCTGCGCACCTAACGGCAGTTTACGAGCAGCTCGACTGGCATGGACAAGATTTGGATGCACTCATCATTGCCACTGGACTCATCGCACCGCAGCTGATAGGACAGTTAATGGAGCTTGAGCTATTAGGCGTTATTCACGTACAAGGTGGGCGTTACTTACGCGTTTAGAATGACAGCTCTGTGTTTCTACCAGTATGGTGCTCAGATCATAGCCGCTAACTGAGGTGTGCGTCTGTTGTGTTATTATTGGTGCTTATCTTTATATCATGATGATTTATTCAAACTATGAACCACTCTGCTTCCATCACTACGTCTTCTACCATTCAAGCGGCTAACTGTCTAAAAGCAGGACAGCTGCTTGCTTATCCAACCGAGAGCGTGTGGGGGATAGGCTGCGACCCCTATGACAAACAAGCGGTTGAGCGTATTTTAGCCATCAAACAGCGCCCACAGTCCAAAGGGATGATTGTTATTACTGACAGTGTAGAGCGTGTGTCACCTCTGCTAGCACCGTTAAGTGAGGCGCAACGTCACCCCATGCTCAAGAGCTGGCAAACGGATAGTGAGCATGTAGAATTACAATATAAGCAAGCGCATACTTGGTTGGTACCTATCCCGCAAACACTGGCTACCACTATTCCGCCTTGGATAACTGGCCAACATCAGACCGTGGCAATTAGGGTGATCGCCCACCCTCTAATCCGTGAGCTGTGCCAACAGCTAGCCGGCGCTCATAATCCATTTGGTTTGCTGGTTTCCACCAGTTGTAACCCATCAGGGCAACCGCCAGCTAAGACTTTTTCTGAAGCGTATGCTTATTTCAGCGAGCAAATCAGCTACTTGCAAGCCGAGACGCTCGGTTACACGTTACCCAGCCAAATTCGTGATGCCACCACAGGCTTAATCATTCGTTAAAGGATGGGGGTGACCTCATCAGTAGGGCCGCACACCACCTTAGCTTGCGGTTAAGATACCGTTGGTTTTTATATTCGCCGTAACATTTTTTGGTATAGTTAACCTGCTGTTGTACACGGTAGGGCTTTACCAAAAGTATGTAAAAGTCCTTTTGATATCACCATCAAAAAAGCAGACGATGGTGATAAAGGCTCAAGGCTTACTGAGTGATAAACAACCAATGCAGGGAGTAGGGCATGAATATTTTAATCAGCGGTGGCTCGGGGTTTTTGGGAAGCGCGTTCAGTAAGGAGATCCTAAAACGCTATCAGAGTGCAGATACAGACCTACATATTACTTGGTTAACACGTGATAGCAGTCAGGCGCATCCCAACGATATCCAAATGATGACTTATGACGAGCTTGCACAGACTGATTTGGGCTTTGATGTTATTTTAAATTTAGCGGGTGCGGGTATTGCTGATGCGCGATGGAGTGATGAGCGTAAAGAGCAGTTGCTCGCCAGCCGTATTAAGCCGACCGAGTCCATACTCGAATTTATCGCTCGCACGAGTACTAAACCTAAGTTGCTGGTCAGCGGCTCAGCCATTGGCTGGTATGGTACCCAAGGCGATAAGCCGCTCAACGAAAATAGTGGTTTTGAGCCAGATTTTGCCCATCAATTATGTGATGAGTGGGAGCAGTTAGCCTTAGAAGCAACCAATTATGGTGTCCCTGTGGCTATCGTACGTACGGGTGTGGTCATTCATCCTGACGGCGGTATGCTTGGTAAGCTTTTAACGCCTTTTAAAATGGGTGTCGGTGGGCAGCTAGGCGACGGCAAACAGATCATGAGTTGGATCAGCCGTGAGGACTGGGTGGGGGCCGCGATATTTATCATTGAGCAGCATCTTACGGGTAAGGCTGGTAGTGGGACAATCGATACTGGGGAAATGGATACTGAGAACGTTGAGCGCGCCGCCACCGTTGACAATACCTTACCGACTGCAAATGAGACACCAGCGGTCGTATATAACCTTACTGCTCCTAATCCAGTGACCAATCACACCTTTACCAAAACGTTGGGAGCGTGGCTACATCGCCCCACCTTTTTTACATTACCAGCGTTTTTACTCAAGCTTATGTTTGGTGAGATGGCAACCTTGTTGATTGACGGACAAAAGGTGTTACCGCAAGCGCTCCTTGAGTCAGGTTATACGTTTAGACAACCAACGCTCAAACAGGCATTAGAAGAGCAGGACTAGAGAAGTTAGTATTGTTTCATGTGAAACATAACAGTTGAATTTAATACTTGTCAAAACCTCTACCATAACAAAGTAGTAGAGGTTTTTTATTGGTCTCTAGAGGCGCGCTTGACTACGCGGCTAACTGATTTTGTGCGCTAATGGCGTCTCGTACGAAGCGAGCAAAGCCATCAATGATGTTGCTTGTTTCTTGAGCAAGGCCCTCATGAACGCTCATAAAATGAATAAAACCATGCGGTGCACCAAGTACTGTACTTGTCTGGACTGGGATGCCATGCGCTTTTATTTGCTTGGCATAAGCAAATGCTTCATCACGCAAAACATCTAACTCAGAAGCAACGATATAAGTGGGGCACACTTTACGGTTATCACCGAGCATTGGCGCGTTCAGCACATGCTGGCGTGGTAATGAGCTGTTTTTGAAACAAGCTGCGTCAAATACCGCCACGTCAGCATGATCTAAGAGTAGACCTTCACCATACAACTCCCAGCTTGGGTAGTCCGTTTCAATATCCGTAACAGGATATAAAGGCATTTGCGCCAGTGGCTTGGGTAGGCGCTCTAATAAGTTAAACGTCTTTTGACCATTCGCTCCTAAGTCGAGCCACGCGCTTTCAGTTGGCGCGGTAAGCTGCTGAGCAAGCAGGGTGCATAGTCCGCCACCCGCACTATCGCCTGCTAGGACAATACGCGACGGTGCAGCGTTTAGGGTATGGCAGTGCGTAGCCAGCCAAGCATAAGCAGTAGTGCAGTCTCTCAATGCGGCTGGAGCAGGATTCTCAGGTGCCAAGCGATAGTCAACACTGACGACTGGCCAGCCAGTGCGCGCGCAAACGGCGTGGCAGAACTCATGATGAGTATCGATATCACCAATACAAAAACCGCCCCCATGAAAAAACATCATCACCGTTTCATCAGGATTTTGTATAGGGCGTTTTTTAAAGCCAACACCATTAGAGCGAGACACCGTTTGATAGCAGCGAATCGTCATGTCGCCATCATCAGCATTGGCAATGATTTTGTCTTCCCAGCAGATAGGCGTATCACCTTTTTGGGTAAAGCGTTTGATATTGCTGAGCACACTCCCACTCGCTTGTTTCCATACTTTTGGTGCTTGCATGGCCACGGCATCAGCGGCAAATTTTTCGCGCAGCTCACACATTGGCGTGAGCTCTAGTGGGGTTTTAAGCTGACTATTTATCGCGAGAATCAAACGTAAATGCGCATCGGCATGGAGATATTGTTTTGACGTCGGCCCTTTTAAATAACCGACCATGCGCTCTAATAAAGGGGTAGGTAGGTAGCCCAAGGCTTTCATAGCGTGGTGCAATGTATGCGGGTGACGGTTGGATATTGAAGCGTAGCCGAGCATTTTTTCTTTCACGGTCAGGCGTTTTCGTTGAGCGTTTTCGTTGATTACATTGTTATTAACATTAGCAACATTATCGACTTGGTCTATCGATGCAAGTTTCAACGTAAACAACGCTTTGTTCAATAAGGTATTGACTGATAAAACGGTCGAATTAGACATAACACTTCTCATCAATAATAGTTAGTATCTGCAATCTCACAGTCGCGTCTACTTTAACGTGAGTTTTACGATATTTGTAGCAATCATAAAGTAATGAATAAAAAAACTGCGTATGGTTTGGTAATGGTTTGGAAAGTAAACGTAAACGTTTTGGAATTGAAAGGAGGTTTTGTTCATTTGGTTAGCGAATACCTCTATGGATTGACACTTAACAAACGCCTGACGAACGTTTTACTGCCCATTTAAAACGTATTTGTAGTAAATGGGAAAAATTCCTACGCTTTAGGCTTGAAATTTGTCCCCATCACCTTTATCAAGCAGCTAGTAAAGCGCATTAATAAAAACAATGAGTAATAACGGTTAAGCATCCAATAAATAAGAGTGCCGTGACTAGCGGTGAGCGAGTTTATTGTGTCTAACATTAATGGTCATTATTAAGATTCCAAGGAGCTATCATGAGCGAGAATAACACCAACCACGAATCACCTAAGCAAAATGTGGCGCATGATAATGTTGATCACGATGACAGTATTTTAGAAGAAACCATGCAAGAGTTTGATCCACAAAATGCATCAGAAGAAGACATGACGATCGAAAATGAAATCGATCTCGACACCTTTAAGGCCCGCATTGCTGAGTTAGAAGGCGAAGTTAAGCAGGCCAAAGAAGGTACTGCCCGTGCCAATGCAGAAGCGTACAATGCGCAAAAACGCATGGAGCAAGAAGCTGATAAGAGCAAAAAATTTGCCTTGCAAAAATTTGCGAAAGAGTTGTTAGAGATCGTCGACAACTTAGAGCGTGCCATTGAAAATGCTGATGCCAATGACCCAGTCGCTGAAGGGGTACAATTGACGCATAAAGCGCTGGTAGCTGTACTAAACAAAAATGGCGTAGAAGCCGTTGATCCACAAGGCGAGAAATTCAATGCGGACTTGCATGAAGCCGTCGGTATCGATGCAGACGCAGAAGCGGATACAGTTGGAACCGTACTGCAAAAGGGCTATAGCTTAAATGGTCGTTTATTACGCCCAGCGATGGTTCGTGTCGGCCAATAGGTTTTTAACGTAAAAAACCCTACTTATATGAAGGTTTTTCACAAAAAGTCACATGAAACACAGTTTTTGCTTGATTATTGACTTGAAAAACGCCATAAGAAAACCGATATAAAGCAACAAGTGACCGACTATGGTCTGAAGATACAAAGATTTATATTTAAAACAATTAGGAGTAATTCATTATGGGTAAAGTAATTGGTATTGATTTAGGTACAACCAACTCATGTGTCGCAGTCATGGAAGGTGACAAAGTTAAAGTCATCGAAAATGCTGAAGGTACACGTACCACACCATCGATTGTCGCCTATAAAAATGACGAAATTTTGGTTGGTCAGTCAGCCAAGCGTCAAGCCGTCACCAATCCAAACAATACGTTGTTTGCGATTAAGCGTTTGATTGGTCGTCGTTTTGATGACAAAGTTGTGCAAAAAGACATCGGTATGGTGCCTTACAAAATCGCCAAAGCGGATAACGGTGATGCATGGGTAGAAGTGAACGGCAAAAAGCTAGCGCCACCACAGGTTTCTGCTGAAATCTTGAAAAAAATGAAAAAAACAGCAGAAGATTATCTTGGTGAGAGCGTGACCGAAGCGGTTGTAACGGTACCTGCTTACTTCAATGACTCACAGCGTCAAGCCACAAAAGATGCGGGTAAAATTGCCGGTCTTGATGTAAAACGTATCATCAACGAACCAACTGCCGCCGCTCTTGCCTATGGTATGGACAAAAAGCAAGGTGATAGCACCGTTGCAGTTTATGACTTGGGCGGTGGTACCTTTGATATCTCAATCATCGAAATTGCTGACGTTGATGGTGAGCAACAGTTCGAAGTACTAGCAACCAATGGCGATACTTTCCTTGGTGGTGAAGATTTTGATTCTGCTTTGATTGACTATTTGGTTGATGAATTCAAAAAAGACCAAGACGTTAACCTAAAAGGTGACTCATTGGCGATGCAGCGTCTAAAAGAAGCGGCAGAAAAAGCCAAAATTGAGCTATCAAGTGCCCAAAGCACCGAAGTAAACTTACCGTACATCACCGCTGATAGCAGTGGTCCTAAGCATTTGGTTGTGACGATCAGTCGCTCAAAACTAGAAAGTCTCACCGAAGACTTAGTACAGCGCACGATGGGTCCTTGTAAAATTGCTCTTGAAGACGCTGGCCTAAAAGTGGGTGATGTCGATGATGTGATTTTAGTGGGTGGTCAGACGCGTATGCCACTTGTACAGCAGAAAGTACAAGAGTTCTTCGGTCAAGAACCACGTAAAGATGTCAACCCTGATGAAGCAGTAGCAGCAGGGGCGGCGATCCAAGGGGCGGTATTGTCTGGCGACAAAACTGACGTATTGCTACTTGATGTCACGCCATTGACGCTTGGTATCGAAACGATGGGCGGGGTCATGACGCCAATCATTGAGAAAAACACCATGATTCCTACTAAGAAATCACAAGTGTTCTCAACGGCTGAAGACAACCAGCCAGCAGTTACCATTCAGGTTTATCAAGGTGAGCGTAAAATCGCCAACCAAAATAAACAGCTTGGCCGTTTTGATCTGACTGACATTCCACCAGCACCACGTGGTCTACCGCAGATCGAAGTGACTTTTGACATCAACGCTGATGGCATCATGAACATCTCAGCGAAAGACAAAGGTACTGGTAAAGCACAAAGCATCCAAATCAAAGCAGACTCTGGCTTGTCGGATGAAGAAGTCGAACAAATGGTTCGTGACGCTGAAGCCAATGCAGCGGAAGATGAGAAGTTCGCTAACCTAGCGCAAGTGCGTAACGAAGCGGATGGTCGTATCCATGCCGTACAAAAAGCACTGAAAGAAGCAGATGACAAAGTGACTGATGAAGAAAAATCAACAGTAGAAACGGCGATTGCTGAGCTTGAAACAGCGGTGAAAGAAGATGATCATGATGACATCAAAGCCAAGCTTGAAGCGTTAGACAATGCCTTCTTACCAATCAGTCAGAAGATCTACGCTGATGGTGGTGCAGGTAGCGAGGGCATGGATCCAAGCCAGTTCCAACAAGGTGCGGACGGTGCTGAAGATAATAGTCAAGCCAATGACGATGTCGTTGATGCAGAGTTCACTGAAGTAGACGATGATAAGAAGTAATATCTCTTAACATCCACTAGAGTTAAGATAAAAAACGCACCTTTCGAGGTGCGTTTTTTTATGGCTGATAAGCGTTGATGATGAGCACTTCATAGGTGAGATACACACAGGGCTGGCCGTTTTCGTCTTGCCCTGAGAACTGCTGCCAATAGGCTTGCTCAAACTGCTGCAAGCTTGTCTTTGTCCAAATAAACGGTTCTATGCTTTGCTGCTCTGTAGTAGTTTGTCGTTGGGTTTGATTGGTCGAGACACCAGTCATTTTCATATGTTTTAGTACGTCATACGGCCGCCTAAACGGTATATCGAAACGCTGGGTCGATAACTGTATCTGTTTGAGGTTGGCTTTATTTAATGCTAAACGCCAGGCTTCAATAGTTGGATAGTACAGACCTTGACCAGTGAGAGTTTTGATCTGATGAAAGTTATTGGGTGTAAAAGTGCTCAGCAGTAGCTGGCCGCCTGCTTTGAGTCGTTTGGTTAACTGTGATACAAAACCTAATGGATCATCAAACCACTGTATGGCATTGGCACTGACAATCAAGCTGTGATTTGTTTCTAGATCCATTGTTTCTGCATCACCAATACGCAGTTGTGCCGCCGGCATTATAGCCTGTAAGTTTGTTGCTTGATGCGCACACAGCTCGTTGATGATCCAGCGTTTGCTTTGCATGTTTGCCGCCAGTAACTGGGTCATCTGTCCAGTACCGGCACCCACTTCCAGCACGCTATCTTGATGCATATGGCTGATGGCAGACAGTAAGTGTTGACAGACATGCTGCTGGATGTGAGCGTGCTGATCATAGGTATTGGCTTGGGCAAAATGACGAGCAATGATCTGCTTTCGAGCGCTCAGCTCGCGTATTGTACTGGGGTGTTCTATCATGTTTATTCATCCAAAATGTCATGAGTGTTTGCTTGGGCAGTCTTAATAAATTTTTTGGGTTATAAGTGCTCGATCAAACGCTGACAGTCCGCTTGACTTACTTGGGCATTCATTACCAAGCGAATGCGTGCGGTATTGGCAGGAACGGTCGGCGGTCTGATAGGTAAGGCGTAGAATCCCGCTGCCTGTAACTGCGCGGCTTTGGCAAGCGTTTGGGCGTTATCACCCAATATATAAGGCACGATAGGTGACTGAGAAATAACCTCTTGCGGTGCTGATGATGCGCGATGCGCGGGTGCGATGGCTTGGCTAAGTTGGAGAGACATCTGAGCCAAATGTTGTCTACGCGCTTGCAGATCAGGCATTTTTGCCAAAATAAAACGTGTCCAAGCATGATTGATCGGTGGTAACGCGGTACTAAAGATCAGCGGACGCATGTGATTGATCAGCCATGATTTCACCGTGTCATCGCACAAAATATACGCGCCGATCGACGCAAATGCTTTGCCAAACGTTCCCACTAAATAATCGATATCAGCCAGCGTTTGCGTGTCTTCTGCCAAACCGCAGCCGTGGTCACCAAAGACGCCGACCGCATGGGCTTCATCCACATACAGCTCAATACGACTGTCTAACGCTTTTAAGCGTACTAAGGCGCGTAAGTCCGCGCGGTCGCCATCCATACTAAAAATACTTTCGGTGATGATAATAATGCGCTCAACGTCACCCTCAGCTTGGGCTAATAATGTGGCCAAGTGCGCGTAGTCATTGTGTCGATAACGCCGATAAGTACATAGTTTATTTTGGCTCAGGCGGATACCGTCGATAATGCTGGCATGCACTAGCTTATCTGCCAGAATAAGAGTTTTAACGGGCAAGGCAGTGAGGGCAGGCAAAATACCAATATTGGCGTGATAGCCACTGTTTATTACCAACGCCGATTTCGTAGCGGTTTTATTTTTTACACCAGCGCTATTTTTTGTACCCGCGGCCAGTTGATACCATTGTTGTAGTTCGCTCTCCAGCGCTGATAGTTGTGCATCATTGCCTGTTAAAAGGCGTGAAGAGGTGGCACTCATTTTAGGCAAGTGTAATGAGGGAAACTGCTGTATGTATTCAAAAAATTCGTCTTGCAGTGCTATGTCGCTACCTAGTCCAAGATAGTCATTACTGGCAATGTTTAGTAGCGCTTTGCCATGGCTGATTACGTAGCGCCCTTGATGCTCAATATCTGGTAGGTGGCGGTACTGCTGCGCGCTTTTTAGCTGCGCAAGGGCAGCTTGTAGTCGCTCATGAATTGGGGTAGCCATACTGAATTGTCCTTTATCGTATGTTAAACCTAGGGAGGAGGGGGCATCACAAGAGGGAAGTATTGCACAGAATCGATAAATGTAACAGAAAGTTTCATATAACTGGCTTTGTTACCCAGGCACTGATAAATACTTGCAAATCTTAACTCGCATACCATCAAACACTGACAGAGTGCTCGAAATAGTTTGTTACTATGTATTCATCGTTAGCAAACAAGGCGATGGGGTCTAAAAGACCGATATAAAACTGATAACTTGTTTGTCCAAATTTATTTCAAGGAGCTAATAATGAAAACTCTACAAAAAACTCTACTTGCCCTAGCAACGGGTTCTTTACTTACCGTAAGTGCGCAAGCAGCCATCGGTTATGGCAACGGCTACACAGGACAGCCTTATGCTGGTGTAAAAGTTGGTCAGTTCGATTTAGACGAAAATGGCGCTGATGATCCAACTGCATACGGTGTATACGGCGGTTACAACTTCGATCCTAACTTCGGTATGGAAGTTGAGTATGTTGGTTCAGACGATGCCGATTACTATAATGGTGACATAGACGCTAAAACGTACGGTGCTTATGGTACGTATCGTTACGCTTTCCCAAATACAGGCTTATATGCCAAGGGTAAACTAGGTCTGGCAAAAACTGAAGTAGAAGGTAACTATCTAGATGAAAATTCTGATAGAAACACGATTTCTAGAGACGACACCAGTATTGCTGGTGGTGTAGGTCTTGGCTATGCAGTAAACCCTGACTTCAGCGTTGAAGCCGAGTATGACATGCTAGGTAGTGATGCCGACCTAATGACTGTTGGTGCCCAATTGAAATTCTAAAAACTTAGGCAGTAGCTTATTAAGTAAAAAACGATCGCTTCGGCGGTCGTTTTTTTATGCTTTTCATTTCTATATGCTTCCATAAGTTTATGGAGAGACATCCCCTCTAGATTGATGATTTTTAAGAAGTTGTATTCTCTAAAAGTGTGTTACATTAAAAGCTAGAACCTCAGAAAAAATACAGGGAGGGTAGCCGTAATGGAGACACTTTGGATGATTGAACCGTGGCATTGGCTGGTATTAGGCTTCGTACTGCTCATTGTTGAGATGTTTGTGCCGACATTTGCAAGCCTGTGGTTTGGTGCAGCTGCCATCATAGTTGCTGCGTTGACATGGTTACTCCCTATTGGGTTCTCTGTGCAGATCGTTATTTGGTTGGTACTTTCTGCGGTTTTTTTGGTGGTATGGTTCAAGTTTATTAAACCTTTATCGGTGGATCGTACTAAGGCAGGGCTTGGCGGTAGTGTGATCGTTGGCGAGACAGGTATGATCGTTCTACAACCACAACCAGATAGAGCGGGCGTCGTACGCTTTAGTGTCCCGATTGTGGGGGCGGCAGAATGGATGTGCCGTACGAGAGGAGAGGTAGTCGCTGTCGGTGATCGGGTTGTGGTGACGGATATCGTTGGCAATGAGCTCATTGTGAGCAGTATGAAATCGCAAGCTGTGCTCAATAAAAACAGGCAAATACAATAATAAGGATGGGTTATGGAAAGCTTTAGCATTGTCATGGTGGTACTGGTCGCACTGGTCGTGTTTACTATATTCAAAGGAGTGCGAATCGTACCGCAAGGGTATAAGTGGGTCATTCAGCGATTGGGCAAATACAGCCAAACCCTAGAGCCGGGGCTAAACTTGATTATCCCTTATGTGGATGATGTGGCTTACAAAGTAACGACTAAAGATATCGTGCTTGATATTCCTTCACAAGAAGTCATTACGCGAGACAACGTCGTTATTATTGCAAATGCAGTGGCGTATATTAATATTGTACGCCCTGATAAAGCAGTTTATGGTATCGAAGATTATGAGTACGGGATACGCAATCTAGTACAAACGTCATTGCGCTCAATCGTTGGTGAAATGGATCTAGATAGCGCGTTGTCTAGCCGTGATGAAATTAAAGCCAAGCTCAAACATGCCATCTCAGAAGACATCTCTGATTGGGGCATCACCCTTAAGACGGTAGAGATCCAAGACATCAATCCGTCTGCTACCATGCAAACAGCCATGGAAGAACAGGCAGCAGCCGAACGTCAACGCCGTGCGACAGTGACACGTGCTGATGGCCAAAAACAAGCGGCTATCTTAGAAGCGGATGGCCGCTTGGAAGCCTCACGTCGTGATGCAGAAGCACAGGTGGTACTCGCCCGTGGTTCTGAAGAGTCGATTCGTCTGATTACGAATGCGATGGGGACTGAAGAGATGCCGATTGTTTATTTGTTGGGTGAACAGTATATCAAAGCGATTCGTGAGCTGGCGGAATCTGACAACTCAAAAATGGTGGTCTTACCGGCTGATATTTTAAGCACAGTGAAAGGGATGGTTGGGGATAAGCTGAAAGTGTAGTAACAGTACTTGTATAGGCAGTTTAAAATAAAATCGATACGTTAATAGCCCCATGCGTCTGGTATAAATTTTTCTTGCTTGCTGCTAATAAAGAGGCTGCGAAACAGTCATTTCAGAAACACTCATTCCAGTCGCTCTGACTCGCTTTTAAGATAAATTGACTACATCTCAACCTCTATGGTTCACAGCAGTAATTAAATAGTTAAAGTGCATTCTAAGAGTAGTCAGTAAGCGTTTTACGCGCTGGCTATTTTTTTGAGTGTGATTTACCAGCAACCATTTTACTGGTTTAATAGAAGTAATGATGCAAGGAATGCGGAAATGACGAAGCAAGATGCACATGCTGAAATGAGACAGATGAAGGCGTTCTCTCAAGGCAGTCCACTGCCTTATACCATACTTGATGCCACGCATACCAACGCCGCCTATCCTAATCAAAAACTAGAGATCTGCAATGGTGGCTATGGTTCAGACGTGGCCGCCCATCCTACCAATGCCAATCAATTCTATGTACTGACTGATCGTGGTCCCAATGCCGACTTTGACGGGTGTGCTGGAAAAGGTAAGCAATTTCTTGTGCCAAACTATACGCCGTCTATCGGATTATTTGAGCTGCAAGCGGACGGTAAAATTATTAAGATAAAAGAGATACTGCTTAAGGATAGAGACGGCAACCCTATCTCTGGACTGCCAAATCCAAAAGCCTTGGGCGGTACCAATGAAGTACCTTATGATGTCGATGGGAAACCAATGACGATGAACCCACATCTACCGTTTGATGAAGTGACCAATCCTATTAAAACCGATATTAATGGTTTGGATCCTGAAGGGCTGGCGGCACTTACAGATGGTAGTTTTTGGGTCGGCGATGAGTATGGTCCGCACCTCGTCCATTACAATGCAGAAGGTGTGGAGATTGCACGTATCAATGCGTTTGCCAGTGATGAGCGTAATAATGTGATGATTAATGACAAGCTGATTTTATTACCGACAGAGCTTACCAAACGCCGTGCCAATCGCGGTATGGAGGCATTAACGATTACGCCAGACCAGACCACGCTAGTAGGTGTTATAGAGTCTTCATTAGATAATCCTGATAAGTCAGGGCGTGTGTCTAGTTTGACGCGAATCGTTACTATTGACTTAAATTCTGGTCAGATAGCTCAGTATTTGTACCGTCTTGATAAGGCGAAACATGTCACTTCAGGTATTGTTGCACTCAGTAATTGTGAGTTTTATCTTATTGAGCATGACCGCAAATTCCCCCTACAGGATAGGTCTGCTCAAAAGCTCATTTATAAAATCGATATCTCTCAGGCAACAGATATTACAACCATTTTAAACACCAAAAGTGTCAAACAAGACGAGGCTGTTGGTTTGACAATCAATGACCAAACACTTGAACAGTTTATTGCAACAGACGAAGAAAACTGGCAGATATTTGAAAAAATGTCCATCATGCCAGTGAAAAAAACCTTGGTCGTTGATGTTTTAGCGACCCTAGATTATCCTCACGATAAGCTTGAAGGCTTGTGGTTACGCCAAGATGGTTCATTGGGCTTACTGAATGATGATGATTTTGCAATGACAGATTCAGAGACCATACATTCAAAAAACATGCATTCAACAAGTACTGTTGAGCAAAAGTATTTGGATCGAGAAAAAACGCTAGAAGATGCTAATAGACTGTATATCGTTACGCCCACTGAATAAAATGAGTGGACTATTAACAAATAAGAGTACGAAGAGCGGCCATAAAAAAGACCTCATTTGAGGTCTTTTTTATGGCCGCTAATTGTCTTATAGAGCCATTTTTTAAATAACTTTTGAAAAACGGTTTTTGTGTTTTTTCTCAAGATATTCGTCAAACACCATGGCGACATTGCGGCCTAATAGACGACCTTTGGGTAATACTCGAATACCCGCTGCGTCCATGTCAATTAAACGGTCTTCTTGCATCGCACCCAATTGTTGAATTTCATCAATAAAATAGGTAATGGCATCGATACCGAATTTTTGATTCACGTCTTTGAAGTCAATGTAGTCGTGGCACAACAAATTCATAATGACGTATTCACGCAGGCGATCTTTGATAGACGTTTTAATATACTTTACCGCAGGCATAGTCATCAGATTGGTTTGCGCAGCATCAATGTTGGCGTGATAGCCTTGTAAGTCGGTATCGTTTTGTAGGATGTAGCGCGTGTTAGCATTGGCAATCTGACTGATGGATGAGACCCCGAAACCCAATAAATCACAGTCGCCCATGATGGTGTAACCTTGGAAGTTACGATGTAACTTGCCTGCGCGCTGGGCCACTGACAGCTCGTCATCAGGCTTGGCAAAATGATCAATACCGATATATTGATAGCCCGCTTCTGTTAGCGTATTGATGGTATTACCCAGCATAGTCAGCTTAGCGGCTGGGCTTGGCAAGTCCTCATCTTTGATTTGACGCTGGGCTTTAAAACGTTCTGGCAGATGGGCGTAGTTGAATACTGACAGACGGTCTGGTGACATCTCAATAATGCGTTGCACCGTTTTAGCTAAGGTGACAGGCGTTTGATGCGGTAGACCATAAATCAGATCGATATTGATAGAGTGAAATCCCAACTCGCGTGCTTCGTTCAACACATTTTCAATCAACTCTGCTGAATGCACACGATTGACGGCAATTTGTACCGTCTCATCTAAATCTTGCACCCCTAAGCTAATCCGATTAAAACCAAGATTCCGTAGCGTTTTTAGCGTCTCGCCACTCAACTCGCGTGGGTCAATTTCAATAGAGTAGTCGCCTTGGTCTTCAGGCAAGAATTCAAACTGGGTCTGCAAAAATTCCCACAACTGAACCATTTCCTCATCACGCAAAAACGTGGGCGTGCCACCGCCTAAGTGCAACTGTTTAACCAGAGGCTTGCTGCTGCCTTCTGGCGCCGATAGCAGGCGGCGTTTGTGCTTAATCTCAGCGATTAAGTACTGCAAATAATCGCCTGAGTCGCTATTTTTTTTGGTGATAATTTTATTGCAAGCGCAGTAATAGCAAAGATGACGACAGAATGGGATATGAAAATATAAGGACAGTGGCGCACGGGCTTCACGGTTTTGAAGAATTTTTATCTCAAGATCATCAGGGATTGGTGAGAATTCAAGCGCCGTTGGATAAGAGGTGTAGCGAGGCCCTGAACGATTGTACTTATGGATAATGGTTTCATCAAAGGCGGGCAGCTGCTTACTAGTGATACTGCCACGCGTACTGGCATAAGGACTTTCTGTCTGCATAACAGGGCGCGTGGTCGACGGTTGCGCTTCCGCATTGTTGTAAGGCTGCGGATTGTTTTGTGTTAAATGGTCTGTCATGCGGTGTTCCTCGTTTTAATCCTAGATATTGCTGCTGATAGGTTATTCATGGCTGCATGTATAGTCATTATTATAGCAAATCCTTATTAGCAGTGGGGTAGTAGGGTCATGCTTTTCTCTTATACCCTATAAATAAAAGACGACATTTGCGCACTAATAAATAATACTTTATGATAAATTATTCCCTCTATTAGGAAGCACTGATGTCGTTTGCTCAAGTTTATACCCGTTCGGTCGTCGGTTTGCATGCGCCTAAGGTTATTATTGAGGTGCATTTATCGCAAGGACTGCCAGCCCTGACCATTGTCGGTTTGCCTGAAGCGGCGGTACGAGAAAGCAAGGATCGCGTACGTTCTGCGATTCTCAACTCAGGTTTTCAGTTTCCCAATCGGCGTCTGACGATTAATCTGGCACCTGCCGATTTGCCAAAAGATGGTGCCCGTCTGGATCTGCCCATTGCCATAGGAATACTGGCGGCAAGTGGGCAGTTGGAACCGGACGTGCTATCAGGATTTGAGTTTATTGGTGAGTTGGCGCTCAATGGTGAGCTTCGGCAGGTGACAGGTAGTCTGGCAGTGGCACGTGCGATCAAAGCTGAAGGATTGGCATTAAAATTAGCACAAGTGTTAGAAGATAATAGCCAAAAGCGCAGTGAAGCATCACCTTCGGTGCAGACGACACCGCAGCTCATCGTACCGATCAAGAACGGTGCTGAGGCCAGTCGTGTGGATGGCGTGACGATATTAGCCGCACCAAGTTTAAAGAGTGTTTGTGATCATTTGCAGTCATTATCAGACTCAGGTAAGCTTGATACGCGTTTAGAGGTAGTACCGCCTAGCCCCGCACCAAAGCAGGTGGGCTATAAAGTGGATCTAGCGGATGTGAAAGGACAGCATCATGCTAGGCGCGCGCTTGAGATTGCAGCAGCAGGCGGCCATTCGTTACTATTTACAGGGCCGCCTGGCTCAGGCAAGACGTTGATGGCATCGCGGCTACCCACTATTTTGCCAGATTTGAGCGCTGAGGATGCGTTAGAGGTTGCCAGTACGTATTCTGTCGCAGATAGCGATTATGATTATGGTACACGGCCATTTAGGCAAGTTCACCATACCATATCGGCAGTGGCGTTGGTGGGTGGTGGCTCGCGCCCCAAACCTGGCGAGATTACCCTTGCCAATAAAGGCGTTTTGTTTCTTGATGAACTGCCAGAGTTTGATCGGAGTGTGCTGGAGGTGTTACGCCAGCCGTTAGAAGCCAAGCAAATCACTATTAGCCGTGCCAACTCTCAAATGACTTTTCCAGCCAATTTTCAATTAGTCGCTGCCATGAATCCTTGCCCGTGTGGTTATGATGGTGACGGATCAGCCAGATGTCGCTGCCGTCCTGAGCAGATTAGACGCTATCAAGACAAACTATCAGGGCCACTGCTTGATCGCATTGATTTGCACATTACGGTACCAGCGTTACCGATTGCTGATTTGCAAAATGCGGCGGCTGGGGAAACCTCCGAGCAGGTTCGGCTTCGAGTCGCTGCTGCTCACAAGCGCCAATTACAGCGGCAGCAAAAAGTGAATAATGAGCTTAGCCCTAGCGAGATTGACAAATATCTACCCCTAGGGGAGGGTGAGCAGCAATTACTACAGCTCGCTCAGCAACGCTTAAATTTATCGGCACGTGGCTATCATCGAGTATTGCGAGTCGCACGTACCATTGCAGATCTTGCCGATAGTGCTGATATCACTAGTGCCCATGTCTCTGAGGCCCTCAGTTATCGCAGTAAATAACAGAATTTAAATGTCAGCCACATTTCTATTGTGGTGAGCTGACTACCCTTTTTATTTAAGTACCCAATCTAGCAGTGCCTTAAAGCTATCAAAGGCTTGATTGGGCTGGCTATCACGAATATCTTTGCCATAATTATAACCATAAGATAAGCCAACCGTATCGATATTGGCACGCTTGCCAGCTTGGATGTCATTGATAGAGTCCCCAATCATGAGCGCTTGTGTGGGATCAAACTGTAGTGTCTCACAAACATGCAATAAAGGCGCAGGATCGGGTTTTTTGACAGATAAGCTATCACCGCCCAAGACCATGGCGAAATATGACGTCCAGCCTAGGCTTGCTAATATGTCGGGCACAAAGCGTATCGGTTTATTGGTGACCAATGCTAGGGTAAAACCAGCGTCTGTTAACTGTTTTAAACCTGTCTCGACGTCAGGATAAGCGCTGGTCTTGCTCGTGTCGTGGGCAGCATACGCATCGAAAAACAAACGCTCAGCCGCTTCTACCTCTGCGTCTGACAGATGGGGATCAACCTCAATGCTACCAGAGAGTGCACGCTCAACCAGCATACGTGAGCCGTTGCCTACCCACTCTTGTATGGTGTCAATAGGATAGCTCGGCTTTCCTAACTGGCCAAGCATGATATTGGCGGCATCAGCCAAATCGGGTACACTGTCAATCAATGTGCCATCAAAATCAAAAATCAAAAGTTTCTTATTGTCTATTGTCATTATTGGTGTCCGCGTAATAGATATTTTGGAAGAGGGGTGCTAGCGCTTATTACCTTAACACAGCAAGTCGTGAAGCCTCACTGTTTTGCCGCTAGCCATGATAAAACCATTATTATTTAACTTGTGAGGCATGATTATTAAAGCGTTTTACGGTTATTCAACGTCTTTATAACGCTCACGATGTTCAGCTTTCATTGTCAAATAACGCTCGTTTTTGCGGCAAAAATCCCATTTTTGTTTAAAAATACGCGCTGACTCTGCTTTAATTGGGTCCTCATCTTGCCGTGGCAGCTCTTCACGTCCATGCGCCCCGCTTTGGCCTTTTTTATCATCTGGGACTGGGCCTTTGTACTTTTTGCCGCCTTTATGATTGGCATAGCGGCGGGCGCGGGTATAGCCCATCTGGATAAATTTACGCGCCATATCAGCGCCAACAAAATCATCAGCCGCCAGATAATCCAAAAACATCTGATAAATCGTCTCGCTGCTCTCTTTGGCAATGTCAGGCGTCGCAAAGCGCCAATGCGGCAGTATCTCGGATTTATAAGGCTCGACCAATAACACGCCTTGCTCACCGCGGCCCACCCGATACAACTCAGGCTGCGCGCGCAAATCCAAGTTTTGATAGTCCAAATCGTAATCAAACTCTCTCATAACATCACCTGTTGTGGACAGTGAGTTTTAGTATACTGAGCCGAGCCGTTTAAAAAACAGTCTAAAAATGTTGTCCAGCTGTGAAAGGGTGAGGGTGATAGACTTTATTGCCATAAAATCGCACTATTTTCAGGCATAAAAAAACCCTCAAATATCACTATTTGAGGGTTTTTCGAATCTAGTAACGAATGGTGGCTCGAGGCAGGATCGAACTGCCGACACACGGATTTTCAATCCGTTGCTCTACCTACTGAGCTATCGAGCCGTCTTCGTTGAGGTCGCTATTAAACTAAATATACGCGTCGCTGTCAAGCTATTTTCGCATTATATGTGATAAAAGACCAAAAATAAGCAAATTTTGATAAAATCAAAGGGTTTAAAGCTGTGTTTAGTCCTTGACGCGCAGTAGTTCGTACTCGCTCATGATACGATGAATATCGGCATCAGCAGGGACAAATTCACGTACGCCTTTTTTAACCTCAGCATCATAGACCAGTTTAATGAATTTTGCATCGATGGCACGGCCGCGATTTTGTGGATGGACCGTCAGGTATTGCAAACGTTTGGCATTGGTTTGCCCATCATCAAAGCAGGCAACGGCCGCGATAGGTTTGTCATTGAACATGCCGACATAGAGACATTGACCCCGTTTAAAGCCTTGCTCAACGAGACTTAATACTTCTGCCCCATCAGGCTGTGTATCATCGCTATCATACAAGGCGTGTAGACGCTCCGATAGCTCATTCTCACGGGCAGGTTTTTTAATCAGGGGCGTATCCAAGCTATGGATGGCGATCGCTTCTAAAGGCATAGGAGTTCCTATAAACAGACGGTTTCTATAATGTGATATAGCGTGGCGTTATAGCGTCGGTCATGATTGATTAAACTGAAGACACTATTTTAGCAGAATGAGGCAATTTTGTGCGTGGTTTACGGCTTGGTCGTGGCAGTAAATGTTAGGGTTTGCTATGATGAGAACAGACAGTGTCACCTATGCTAAAAATTAAACTTGAGTATCTTGTATAAACACTATGCCTTCTTTGAGATATTTTTAGAACATCTTTATGGTTAACTGATTTAGATGCTAGCAAAATGTACTGGGTGTTTTTTTGCCCTATTTTATTGACCGCTTTTTATTGATAGAGAGTCGCCATGACAGCCAATGCTTCTGAGCAAAACCCTTCGCCAAATGCAAACCTATATGGTCGTCCCGCCCGTACTGCGACTGTGGAACGCAATACGGCTGAAACACAAATCACTTGTACCGTAAACCTTGATGGTACAGGTCAAGGGGTGGTGGATACAGGTGTGCCATTTTTGGATCATATGATCGATCAAATCAAACGTCACGGCTTGTTTGACTTAGACATCAAATGTACAGGCGACACGTTTATCGATGATCACCATAGCGTTGAAGACACGGGTATTACGCTAGGCCAAGCGTTTAATAAAGCGCTTGGTGATAAAAAAGGCATCCGCCGTTACGGGCATTTTTACGCGCCTCTAGATGAGTCTTTGACCCGTGCAGTCGTTGATCTATCCGGTCGCCCAGGCCTGCACATGGACATTCCTTTTACGCGCTCGCATGTGGGCCGCTTTGATGTCGATTTGTTTAGCGAGTTCTTTTATGGTTTCGTCAATCACTCATGGATGACGGTGCATCTGGACAACCTCAAAGGCAAAAACAGCCATCATCAAATCGAGTCAACCTTTAAAGCGTTTGCCCGTGCGCTGCGTATGGCTTGTGAGTATGATGAGCGCGCGCTTAACACCCTGCCATCGACAAAAGAGGCGTTTTAATGGCCAAAGTGACCAAAGTAGCGTTATTAGATTATGGTATGGGCAATCTGCATTCTGTGAGCAAAGCGCTGGCGCTCGTCGGTGCCGAAGTGGCTATCACTAATGACCCAAAAGTAGTCGCGGCTGCGGATAAGATCGTATTTCCGGGCGTTGGTGCGATGCGAGACTGTATCGCTGGCATGAAAGATGCTGGCATCGATGAAGTCATACAGCAGGCGATATTCAAAAAGCCTGTCATGGCCATCTGTGTCGGTATGCAAGCACTGTTTGAGCAGTCAGCAGAAAATGGTGGGACAAATTGTCTTGGTATTTTAAAGGGCAGCGTAGAAGCGTTCGATCCCACGTGGAGGGATGAGCAAGGCGCGACCATCAAAGTGCCGCACATGGGCTGGAATACCATCAGCGGCATGGATCTTGATCATCCGTTGTGGCATGGTATCGAAGACAACGCGCATTTTTATTTTGTGCACAGCTATTATTGCGAGCCTAGCGATAGCTCACAAGTGGCTGCTATCTGTGATTATGGTCAGCCGTTTTGTGCCAGTATCGTGCAAGATAACTTGTTTGCCACTCAGTTCCATCCCGAAAAAAGCCATACCGCGGGCTTACAATTGTTAAAGAACTTTGTGGAGTGGGACATTTAGACAATATGAGTTGAAGACTTGGTGCAGTAGGATGAGTTAGTAAGTGTGTAACCTGAGCGAGGAGGGCGCAAAGCACGGTTTTGCCTCGCGCAAGAGAGTTTGCATTGTCGCAAACTCTTTTTTATTTTTAGTTATTTCCTACTCTTTTATATGTGGAAAACAAAGTGGAATTTTATATCTTTAAGACAGGCATTATGAATGCCACAGGGCTAGAAAAAGATGCGCTGCATATTTACGTCGGTATGAGCGTGTATCTATTGAGTTTAATTCTGCTGCGTCCACTCTTCAAAAAATACAGTGTCAGGGCGTTTATGGCTTTAATCCTGGTGACGGGTATTGCCCTCTTGGGTGAGTATTTGGATAACCGCCATACCATCACCGAGTTGGGCGTTTCAGGGATGGGACGTGCTGAGCTAAAGGCCAGCATTCATGATATTGTGAATACTTGCTTGTGGCCGTACGTGCTCTATGCTCTCACCTTATGGACAAAAATTTTTCAGTCAGTCACTCAGGTTAAACCCATGATTAAACGGCATAAAAAAACGGACTATTAGTCCGTTTTTTAGTGTCTGTGTGTCACACTTTTACGATTCACGTTTTAAGACTTTTTACTGATCGCCTCACTAGTCATTACTGTAATTTGCCAGATTAGCTACTCCGTAACGTAGACGCTTAGCAACTCACACTTACAAAGCTTACGAAATATAAAAAGTCTGTACTATTTAACGCTTCCTCAGTTTGTTATCTTAAATTCAAAGGGTAGCGACATTGACGTGTCTTTTAAAATTATCGTCTTTATTTATTACTTAACTCGCTATCCGTTCACTATAACTAACACCTTCCAAAAGTTTGACCAAGTTAATCGACCGTTTTGGGATGGTTATAATAATAAATAGGAAGCACTATGAATATTCAAGACCTACTAGACAATGCAAAAGATACGTTGGGTTTACAGCCCCAAGAAACCAACGCGGGCGTGTATATTCCTTCGAAGTCATCGTTAAAATTGGCAGCACCAAACAAAACCAATTACGACCATACCGAGTACGACACGCCTTATACCGGCAATAAAAAAATCCTGATGGTCTGTACCGAGCAGCAATACATGACCATGGAAAACGGTAAGAAGTTTGAGACTGGCAATCATCCGGTTGAGATGATGGTGCCTTTGTTGCACTTTAAAAAAGCGGGCTTCAATGTGGACGTCTTTACGCCAAATGGGGAGTCTGTCAAAGTCGAGCAGTGGGCGATGCCAGAAGACGATGACGACGTCAAACAAATATACGCGGAATACCAGTCAAAGCTTGAGAAACCTAAAAGTATCGCTGACTTTGTCAAAAATGACATGACCGATAGCGATGACTATGCGGCCATATTTATCCCAGGTGGTCATGGCGCAATGCTTGGCTTGCCGGAAGATGAAAGTCTTGGCGAATTGCTACGGTGGGGTTATGACAACGACTTATTCGTGTTAGCGATTTGCCATGGACCTGCGGCTTTATTAGCGGCTAACTTAGGCGATCTTGATACGGCAAATAAAGACGCTAAGTCTGAGTGCGAGTTTATCTTTAAAGGTTATGAGATAGTCGCGTTCCCAACTGCAATGGATAAGCAAATGCCAAAACTCGGCTATTTGCCGGGTACTATGCCTTGGTACTTTGGGGATAAACTCGAAGAGCTAGGCGTCACGATTGATAATAAACTGGCATCAGGGCAGACACACCAAGATAGAAAGCTCATCTCAGGGGATGGCCCTTTGGCGGCCAATGAGTTTGGTAAGCTTAGCGCTAAGGAATTACTAAAAGCGCTTAACTAAAAGGTTGGTATACGCTTATAGCGCAAAAAAAACGGACTATTTGATAGTCCGTTTTTTGTGTTTATCACGAACGGTTTTTACTTGGCTTCATCATAAAGTTGGCGTACCACTTCCCCAATTACTTTGATACCATCAGTCAGCGTCTGCTCGTCCGCTGCGATACTCATACGAATGCACTCGTGCGCGTGCTGATAATCACTGACGTCGACACCGGGGAAGAAGTACTCGCTTGGCACAATCAATGTGCCTTTTTCTTTTAAACGCTCGTATAGCTCAAGGGTCGTAATCGGTAAGTCTTTAAACCATAGCCAAAAGAAGATGGCCCCTTCAGGCTTGTGAATCATCAACGGATAATCGCCTAATGCGTCTTTTAATAGCGTCACCGCGAGTTTCGCTTGCTTGTGATAAAACGGCTTGATGACGTCATCGGATAATTGCTTGATACGGTCGTCTTGTACCAATGGCGTGGCAATCGCCGCCCCAAAGCGCGTCGGTGCTAGATTGACCACCGCATTCATCGCGCTGACCGCTTCAATCACTTTGGCATCGGCCACGATGATACCTGTACGCATACCGGGCAGGCCAATTTTGGACAGGCTAAAGCACAAAATCGTATTGTTATCCCAATGCAAATTGACATCAGAGTAAATGATATTCGGGAAGGGCATACCATAAGCATTATCGATAATCAGCGGTATGTCGTAGCGTTTAGCGATCTCAGCCAAATACGCCATTTCGTCATCGGTCAGCACGTTGCCAGTTGGGTTGGTTGGGCGTGAACAGCAAATCGCCCCGATACGACCTTCCTTGAGCGCTGGCAAGTTCTCTAATGCCTCAAAATCCACGCGATATTTAAAGAAGCCTTCCTCGCCATCATGCGTCACTTCATCGATATGCGGTAATACGGCTGCGAAATGCTGCCCTTCCACATGCACATCGCTATAGCCAATATATTCAGGCGTTAAAGGCAATAAAATCGATTTATCGACAGACAGGCTTTCTTTATCTTGGCTTTGCTCATCTGTGAACGCACCACCAAACAGATTAAACAGATAGAAAAAAGCGTTTTGCGAGCCATTGGTCAGGGCGATGTTTTCTGCCGTGAGGTCCCAATCATAGTGACGGTTAAAGAAGCTGACCAACGCATCGATAAAGCCTGCATCCCCTTGCGGATTAGAGTAATTCGCCATACTAATAATCGCGCTACTATTGGGCACGCCCGTATCGTTATCAACGCCCAGCGCCTTATACGTCTCTAAAAACAGCTCATTGACGGCTTCAATTTTGGCAGGATTACCACCGCCCAGCATGTTGACTGGCTGATCGCTTTTTAGCGCGTCGCCCAGATCATCCATCAATTGTGAGATGCCAGTGGGCTGGGTAAATTTTTGACCAAACTTTGAGAACTTCATAAGGTTACCGTGAATGTTTGAGGGGTTATGTAATTGATAAAGTGGATTAGTATAGCAAATGAGGGCTATAAAATAAGCAAAGTGCGGGGCTAATATGGGTTTATATATCTATACAGCTTATGAGTAAAAACGCCTTCTAGGTGAGTAGAAGGCGTCTTAAATTTGGGTTTAAGAAGTTAATAGCGGAAACTTGCTTTTCGCTTGTAGTTTTAGATAAGTCTTGATGGCTTGTACGATCGTTAATCAAACATATGACTGCTGTGGATATAAGTCATTATTTTCTATTTCATCGATGATACAAACTAAGCGTTTGAAATTATGGAAGTTAGCTTTTTCTATCCAAGAATCATAATTCTCTTTCAACTCGTTCCTAATAGCTACACAATTCTCAAATCTCTTATTTTCATTCAACCATACGCTAAGCACATCTAATTTTTTATTTTCATCATAGAATTTATTGTTTAAGATATCCTCATATTTAACAATATCTTTTACAGTTTTAGCAATTTGATTCGATTTGATGATTTTACCAATATAGCTTTCAGAGGATATAGTCAGTTTAAAATAAAACTGTTATGCTTTGGACAAATATCATAAAACAATTTGGATAAATCATTCTCCATCCAGCCTTGGCGTAGAAACTTCACCTGAGCCCATTTTTTCTCGATAGGGTTTAAGTCTGGGCTGTACGGCGGCAACCATAAAAT
>NZ_QQAI01000011.1:0-98540 GCF_021023115.1 Psychrobacter sp. CCUG 69069 | reverse complement strand
ATTGCATAGCACGATTGGATATGTGTCACCCTTTGAGTTTGAAAAGCGGTATTATGATAATTTAACCCTGTCAGGCATCGCTGCCTGACTCAAGTAAATCACTCTCCGATAAAGTCGGGGCGGTTCAGACCTTTCTCTCAGTATGTTCGCTTGGCAAGCTTGAGGGCTTCTCTAGAGTTATCTTATCGAAAGCCTTATATTGATTAGGGAAAGATGGGGCTAGCTTAATTTCTTGATTTCGTATCTGACTATGCGCGAATTCAACTAAGTCATTCAACACTTCACTCTGTGTCTTACCACAAGCCTTAGCAAGATGCTTTAGGTTTTTCTTGTTGTCATTGGTGAGATCTATACCATATTGCTTCTTAATTTTATCGCGATCACGCTTTTGTTGCGCATTCCAAGCATCATACATATTTTTTATGAATAAAGCCCTATTAGCGGCCCTGTATTCATCGATCATAAAATCATTACATGTCCAGTAATCTAATGAGGCCAATATATGATGAAGCCGAGAATCTGTATCTGTTTCTGGAAACAAAATTCTATCGCCATAAATTAAAGCCTGTCTATATCCATTCTTATTAATATTTTTTGAGCAATACTTGTTCGATTTATTACTATTCTTTCTCTGTTCTTTATTCATTAATAAGTTATCAATATCATATATATTTTGCATATATTTATACACGTAGTTTATTTTAGAGCTGTGACTATTATCACGATTAGTCAGCCATTTAATATTTTTCTCGCTAACCTTATTATGAATATAAACTTGTTTTAAATGAGTTAAAGATAGCTTTTTTGATGTAATTATCCATTCCTCATCATCACTATCACCTTCGTAAACGAGGCCCTTTCTAATAAAGATGTTTTTATTGAAAATAATATTATGAATAATAACTGAAATATCAGCTTCAGTAAGAATAGGATCGCTTATAAGATCTAATCCCTTTAAAACCATAATTAACCACAATGCAGCTCTGTCATTTTCATAGAACCACTTTACATAAGCGAAAGATATATTGTTTATAGCACTTGTTTCAAATATTGCATCTATATCTTTACGGCTAGTCGAATACCGCCTTTTTAGTATATTTGATAGCAGATCCCTACATAGTGAATCATTTTTCCGTACTTCTTCTGTACGTAGTTGCCCCCTAGAGTATAGATTTAATAAACACCAGTAAGTGTTATACACACTCAAAGCTTTCACCTTTTGTTCAATATATTTTTCATTTTTCTTCGATAGCTCTATACCATTAACAGATCCGTTTTTCATTATACATCCTTATATAATAATTAAAATTGAATTATCACCTATTGATTTATGCATCATAAAATCATCATTTTTTCGTCATTAAAACGTCGGTATAAATATAGAATACTACATGTAGTATATAGGATTGAACTATAAAATCCTTATAAATTAACGTCAATGACGATCAGCTAACTCCATCTTCACCCTCTTCCCTGAAATGTGGGTATTTGATGCATTGCGATTTTCATTTACTCAAGCACAGCTGGTATAAATCTGCTTTCCAGATACCACTAAAAGATTGGTAAGATAATATAAGTTATATTATGTACTACTTAACTAAAGCGGATGCTATCCGCACTTAGTAGTAAAAAAATATACAACCCTATGAATATATGTAGCACCCATTCAACTTTATATTCATAGGAAGACAATCATGATCTATTCAACCGTTAATCACTCACAACTCATCTCTAACGTCGACAAACTGGTTAGAGATGTACTATTTGGTACCATCAATTTTCAACAAATCAAAAGCCAATTAAATGAGTTCTATTACTCCTTCATGATTAGCCTTAATCCTGAAGACAGATACTCAAAACCACTCCAGGCATTTATAGAAAGCACCAGTATGATTATTGGTGACGCTTACGCTTATAACGTATTTTGGGATAATGAAAAGACACTGCAGTTTATTCGGTTACTGTCAGGTTATGAGAAGGCGATAAAAAAAGACTACAGCGCGTGGCGTTATCAGAGTAATAAAAACTGCAGAAACTTAGAACCTAATATCAGAACCCTTATATCAGATCATTCAAGATTGTTGTTTGTGAGAGTGGATTTAAAATACATACCAGAGATCAGTCATCACATTACCATTCGTGATTTTGACTTTCATATGAGAAAATTAAGAGACGCCATTCATAATGGCGATACTTGTTTTAAGCATTTACTTAGCCATGCTTGGTCATTAGAACAAGGTGAAGACAATGGTGGCTTTCATTGTCATCTGCTGCTGATCTTTGATGGTGCAGAACATTACAAGGACAGTTATTTGGCTGATCAAGTGGGACAAAAATGGCAAGATATTACTGAGGGCGTTGGCTATTGCTTTATCTTAAATACTAGAGAGTATAAAGAAGGTCTTGCACGCCGCGGCATACTTGGTATCGGCATGATTCATCGTGATAACTTACAGGAAGTCGAGAATGCGGTTAATGCTGCCTTGTATTTAACCCGTCCTGATAAGCGTGATAAAAGTTATCAACGTCTTAAAGTGTCTGTGCCTAATATGAATACCTTTGGGCAAAGGATATCTCCTAGTAAGGTTAACGATCCATACAACTAAAACGCGTGGGAATCTCTCATAGCAAAATAATTTCAGATATATAGCATCCATATGAGATGAGCACCGATGTCATCGTTGCCGCATCAATCTACCCCAAAACGTGTCATCGAGGTCTGCTTTATAGCAGGCCTTTTTTATGCGCCATTATCACGGAGATCCTATGAAACCTATTTGTCCTAATTGTCACTCTTCTCATGTCATCGAAAACATAGACACCAGTACACAAGGAATAACAGAGCACCTGTGTTCACCAAAGCTATTAGTCAGTCTTGGGATGAGCGTCTGCAAGTATTACAAGATTAATCCGATGATCGGGATGGTTGCAGGTGGCGCTATTGCCACCGTGATCAATCTGGCACAACAAAGACTGATGCAGCCGCCATTACTCAGAGCGGCTATCCTGCCACGTTATTTATGCCGTACCTGTCAGCATACCTTTAGTATCTGACGTCCTCATTTATTTACTCAATCAATTATCAAATCGTTTAAACAATCAATCTTAAAAGGAGTATTAACATGGCACATTTAATTGAAAGCATGGCGTACGTTGGCGAAACCCCATGGCACGGTCTTGGCAACGAGCTATCTCCCAAGCAGCCTATTGAAGTCTGGGCACGTGAGGCAGGTATGGACTGGCGTATTGAATCCTCAGACGTCAGCTACATGGCAACCAATGATAAAGGTCAAAACCTGATCATGCCTTTTGACAGCAATAAAGTGTTGTACCGCTCTGATAACTTAGAGCCGTTATCGGTAGTGAGTCAGCGCTATCAAGAAGTACAACCCAGTGAGATCTTAGAGTTTTATCGGGATCTGACTGAACAAGCAGACTTTGAGCTTGAAACGGCAGGGGTTTTAAAAGGTGGCCGTAAGTTCTGGGCCCTTGCTCGTACCGGCCAATCCGCAACATTACGTGGTGGTGATGTCAGTCATGGCTATTTGCTGCTAGCAACCGCTTGTGATGGTACGCTTGCCACCACAGCGCAGTTCACCAATATCCGTGTGGTGTGTAATAACACCTTAGCAATCAGTCTGGCTGATGGTAGTGGCGGCGTGGTCAAAGTACCGCACAGTACCACCTTTGATGCCGATAAAGTCAAACAGCAATTAGGCGTATCGGTCAGCCAGTGGGATGACTTTAACTATGAGATGAAACAGCTTACCAATAGACGAGTGACGCAAGCAGAAGCGGCTAATTACTTAAACCGCGTGTTTAACGATGTCAAAGACGATGGCCTGATTCTGTTTAATACGGCTAAGAAGGAGAAAGAAGCGGTGCCTAATGCTCGCGCTATGAATCAGGTGATGACGATGTTTAACGGTCAGGGTCGCGGTGCGGACTTAGCATCTGCCAAAGATACCGCTTATGGCCTGCTGTCTGCTATGACAGAGTTTGTAGATCATGAACGCCGTGCCATGTCGAGGGATCATCGTCTTGATTCAGCTTGGTTTGGTGCAGGGGCTAAGCTTAAAGATAAGAGCTTGGATGAAGCGCTGCGCTTAATTGCCTAGTCGCCTAATCGCATAGACACTGTAGTTACCCAATGAATTAACCACGCCTTTGTGCGTGGTTTTTTTATGCCGTCACTCAAACAAAGTACCGCATTACTTATTAATAATAAATCTAACGAAGGAGATCATCATGAACATGATCGCATTAAACAATACAACGACTCAGCCAAGAGTTAAACGTGCTACCGTTAAGGGTAAAGTTCCACTAAAAGCCCAACATAATAGCGAAGAGTTGCCAAAGTCCAAGCTAGAGAGCAAACCGGTTAAGCCGTCTGCTCATCAATCAACCACGGCTAAGCGTTTGGTTAATACCAAAGACCTAAGCCGTGAAGAGTGGCTAGCTGTTCGCAAACAAGGTATCGGCAGCTCTGACGCTGCTGCCGCTTGTGGCATTCATCCTTACCTTTCTATGCTTGAGCTATGGATGATTAAGACGGGACGCATGAGCTCAAATATCAATGAGAGCTTAGAGGGCTACTCACCACTGTACTGGGGCAATACGCTAGAGCCGATGGTGGCTAAATACTATCAAGAGCATACAGGCAATAAGGTACGCCGCGTAAACGCCATCTTGCAGCATCCTGATCCTGACAAGCACTTTATGCTGGCTAATTTAGATTACTCGGTGGTTGGCAGTGATGAAGTACAAATACTTGAGTGTAAAACGGCTGGTGAGCATGGCGCTAAGCTGTGGAAGCATGGCGTACCCTTATATGTCACTTGCCAAGTACAGCATCAGCTAGCGGTCACAGGCAAAACGGCGGCGCACATCTGCGTACTACTCTGTGGACATGAGGCTAAGATTTATAAAGTTGAGCGTGACGAGCGCTTGATTGAGTCTATCATGGAGCATGAGCGTCTGTTCTGGCAATACGTGCAGACCGACACGCCACCAACCCCTGATCATAGTGAGTCGGCAGCGCGTGCACTAAAACAGCTTTATCCCAAACCTGAGCCTAACAGCAAAATTGACTTTAAAAATGATGGTGGCGCTAACAAGCTATTTGAGCAATTGCTGAGCTACCGTGATTACATGCAAGAGTTAGAGCAGCGTCATGATCAGGTCAAGCATCAGCTACAAAGCCTGATCAAAGACCATGAGGTGGCGATCTTTGATAAAGGGGCTATCTCGTGGAAACGATCCAAGGACAGCGTAAGCTTAGATACCAAGGCGGTGATCAAAGCCCATCCTGAGCTACTCATTCAGTTCAGTAAAACCCGTCAGGGTAGTCGTCGTTTTGTTGTCTTAAACGATTAACCTGCTATCTATTCTAATCAACACACACAAACCAAATCTAGCGCATAAGAGCCCATCTATCAAAGATGGGCTTTTTTATGGCTAACTAAAACATATAAGGAATATCACCATGATTAAAGGTCTCACCATAACCCCACCAGTTTTAGGTCGTATCAGCATCGGACGTATCATCGTAAAAGATGGCAAGCGTCTACCTGCTAAAGACGATCAATTCACTATCACCAGCCAAGTGCAAAATAAAGACGGATGGATCAATCATCCACTAGACGAAAAACTACGTGCAAATAATGACGGTAAACTCAGACAAATACCGGTACGCATGTTGTTTAACGATCCTGACCTAAACCTTCGTGCTGAGTACACGCTGTTTGATCGACAAACTGGACGCCCGCTATGCGTGGGTGACGGTGAACATTGTCAGCGTCGTACCAATAATGGTGTCGAGCAGCTTCCTTGTCCATCCCCTGATCGCTGCCCCTTAGCGCAAGGCGGTGCTTGTAAACCCTATGGCAGGCTATACGTCAATCTCTCTGAGGACGATGAGCTGGGCACATTCATCTTTCGCACCACTGGCTTTAATAGTATTAGAACGCTTGCCGCACGCTTAAGCTACTTTGCCGCAGTATCTGGCAATAAGCTGTCTTGCTTGCCGTTGCAACTCACCTTGCGAGGTAAAAGCACCACGCAAAGTTATCGCACACCGATTTACTTTGTGGATTTAACGCTGCGTGATGGGGTAACGCTCAAAGATGCGGTACAACATGCTGGAGTGATTGATGCAGAGCTGTGTGAACACGGCTTTGATCAAGCGGCGTTAGAGGCAGCTGCCAAACAAGGTTATGTGAACTCCTGCTTTGAGGTTGATAGTGATGGCATGCTTGATGTGGCTGAAGAGTTTTATCCCATGGAGACAGAGGATGTGAGTAGTACTCAGCAAGGGAGTTATCAGAATGGATTAGCCACTCAGAACGTGAGCAGCATTGAGCAAGGACTACGGCAAAGCGTAACAGCAGTTAGCTAACTCTGTGAAAATAAGCAGTTGATATAAGAAGGAGCGGATTCATTCTGCTTCTTTTTTTATTGGGTTAACTAAGGCGAACGGTCGGACTGTATAGGATGCCGTAAAAAAATATAGGACTCCCTAACTGTATGAGAGAGAAAGCTCTCATTCACTTACTAGGAGAAAACAATGGATAATTTAAACGCAAACACTCAACCAAACACATCAATGCCAAGCATGCCACAAATACCTCGTATGATTTCGATACAGCAAGTCGAAGACTGTATAGGACTTAGTAGTTCCACAATTTATGATATGCTTAATAAGAGATCTAAACGTTATGACCCTACTTTTCCTGTTCAAGTAAAGATGACCAAAGGACGCGTAGCATGGGTTGAAAGTGAAGTCGCTCAGTGGATCGAGAGGAAGATGGCTGCGCGGTTTCACTGATCAATGATGAAAAACAAGCCGCACTAAGCGGCTTGTTTTTTTGCTATCTTTAGCTACACTTAGCTGCTTTTAGCTAGGTTTAGCTATTCTTAGCTGTTTTTAGCTATCCTTAGCTATTTGCAAGAGTCCAAGACCAACCCTCAGAAACGACTAATCCATCACGGCGCATTTTCTGCAATAGATTACGCACCTTGTTCTTACGCTGTTTATCATCCAGTACTTGCGGTAATTTATTAGCCAGCATTTTATCAAAATCAGCTAGTCTACCTCGTTCAAACGTCTTGAGGTATTCTATAATCAAGCTTTGATAATGCATGTCATCTAAGCCGCGCATTTGCATATACTCCGCCTGCTGCTCAGTATGCTTAGCAACATCAGCGGCAATAATATAGCTATTTTTGCGCCCTTCAATCAGTGAGTTTTTTACGTACCGATTTGATATAATTATATATCAAACTAACTAGTATCATCGAGAGTCCAAAATGGCAACCGCTGAACAGATTAAGAACCTGATTAGGGCTCACTATCAAAACGATACTGGCCGATTCCAGTCAGTTTCATTGCAAATTGCTGCAAATGAAGCGCGCTCTGGTCATCATAAACTTGCTAAAGAGTTAAAATCTATCATCGATAAAGGGTCACCTACACAGAAAAACTTTGATAAAAGTAGTATGAGTGCTTCAAATGGTAATGAATTAGATGGTAGCCTTCAGCTCAAATTTGCTTCGGTTCGGAAAAATGAAATTGTTTTATCACCTTCTGTACAAGAGCACTTAGATAAAGTCATCAATGAACATAAAAATGCTGCTAGCCTTAGAGAATTCGGGCTTACTCCACGCAGGAAATTGTTATTCCACGGCCTCCCAGGAACTGGAAAAACAATATCAGCTTCAATGTTGGCTACAGAACTGAATATGCCATTTTACGCGATATTACTTGATGGACTCATGAGTAAGTATATGGGCGAAACAGCTGCTAAATTAAGAGCTATTTTTAATTTTATTTCTAACAACAAAGCTGTCTACCTTTTCGATGAGTTTGACTCCATAGGGTCTTCTAGAGGTCAGGGGAATGATGTTGGTGAGATCAAAAGAATACTAAATTCTTTTTTAGTCTTTTTCGAAGAAGAGCAGTCTAATAGTATAGTAATTGCAGCTACTAATCATGTTGAATCTTTAGACAAAGCTCTATTTCGTCGTTTTGATGATATTATTGAATTTGACTTACCTAACGAAGATGAAATAAAGCGTTTAATTCAAAATAAGTTCCTTTTGTTTAAGTTTAAAGTAAATAAGTGGTCTGCTATCTATGACGCTGCAAAAGGGTTAAGTTACGCTGAGATTGTAAAGGCTTGCGATGATGCTGCTAAACAAGCTGTCTTAAACAATAATAATATTGTTGATGAGAGCTTCTTACTCCAGTCCCTAAACAGTAAAACGAAACTCTAAAGAGTAACCTAATGAATAACAACAAGCCTCACCTGTTCTATAATAACATCGAAAAACATAATTATTTCGCTAGTTCTGGTGGAGGTTCGCCTTATCTTACTCCAAAAGACAGATCAGAGCATGGAAAGAAATTAATACTTCAATACGATGAAGCTTTGAATATATTAAATGAAAAACAAAATATTTCTAGTGATAGTCAGGATAAAGTCAACCCATTGACTAGCGAAAAAGGTATCTTCCTTAGCATTGTAAGTGATAATGGAACAGAGCTTGATGTTGAAAAATTTGATAATAAGTCATTCAAACTAAAGACATTAAAGCTAGAAGAGGATCAGCAAGTCTTAACTTTTTATACAAGCAACGAAAAAAAAGATGTATTTCGCAGTAGAATTGAGCAGTTTATTAATGATGATACTAGGGGTGGAAAACCTAAAAATCGTCCGATGTTGAATAATATATTCTTAATAAGACCTTCTACGTTAGAGGACTTATGGACAGACGATATATCGTTGCTACCAAAAGATTCAGAAAGCATTATAAAGTGTGAAGCATGGGTAACATTCGATGATGAAGAAGCGAGAAATAATTTTTTAAAGAAAATTGACGAAAAATTATATTCTTATATAAGTAAATCGTATATAACATTGCCAACAGTTACCATATTTAAAATTAGTGCTAATAGGAATCAAATTGAGGGTTTAATAGCTGAAAACCCTGATATCGTAGAACTACGGATATCATCAGAAAACCCTAGCGTATTCATTGATATGGACATACCATCTCAGCATGAATTTACTGATGACTTTAACCAACGTATACAGCTAGAACCGAGTGAAAACGATATTTTTGTCAGCATTCTAGACACTGGTGTTAACTATAATAACCCTTTACTTAATAAGGTGTGTGAAGCACGTTATAGTACTTCTTGGGATACAAACTGGGATCACTATACTGATAATGTACTTTTTCCAACAAACGTTTATCACGGTTCTTTTCAAGCTGGGGTAGCTGCGTTTGGCTCTGATATTCTAGATTATTTAGTAAATAGTCAGATGATTAAGGCGACTCATAAAATTGAATCAGGTCGAATTTTACCACCACGAGGAACGAACCCCGAAGAACTATACGGAGCAATTACATTAGGCACTATTAGTAACCTTATAATCGATCGGCCTGAAAGTCAAAGAGTATATAGCTTAGCAGTAACTAATAAAGATTATAAGTGTGAAGGCTACCCCACATCATGGTCTGCAACTATAGATAATTTTTGCTATGAAAACTCACAAACGAGTTCTGATATTTTCATAATCTCAGCTGGAAATGCTGATAACTTTCAAAAAGATTATTGGTCAAATGCAAGGTTAACTAAAGTCCAAGATCCTGCTCAAGCTTGGAATGCTATTACAGTAGGTAGCTGTACTAAGCTTTATGATGTTACCAATATTCCCAATCCAGTGATCTGCTCAAAATTTAAAGATATTAACCCAACAACATCCAGTTCTCATAATTGGGAATGGGTCGATGCTCCTTTTAAGCCAGAAATACTTTGTGAGGGAGGCAATAGATTAATTCGTGACGATGGTGTTATAGACTTTCATGAAGATTTATCAGTTCTCACTGCTTCAGGTAAAACTCAAAATAACGTTTTTAGTTCACATGCTGATACCAGTGCCGCTACCGCTGAAGCCTCCTATATGGCTGCAAAAATTATGTCAGCGTACCCCGAAGCTACCTCTGAAACTATTAGAGGGTTAATGATTCATTCAGCTGAATGGTCAGAATCTATTTTTGATGAGTTAGAACAATTAGCTAGGCAACATCCACAGAATAATATGCTCAAAGAGTATCAAAAAAATATACTGAGGGTATGTGGATATGGGATTCCTGACTTAGAAAAAGCTGTTAATAGCAAAAATAATAGACTAAGCCTGATTATTGAGTCTTCAATAAAACCTTTTGATGAAACTGATAGTTTCAAACTCAATGAGTTTAACCTTCATGAATTACCATGGCCTGAACAAGTTCTTAAAGAGCTACCCTTAGACTCGACAGTCAAAATGACTATTACCTTATCCTACTTTATTGAACCTAACCCTAGGGTTTCAAGTATTAAAAGTAAGTATGTTTACAGGTCACATGGACTCTCTTTTAATCTTTGTAAATCAGGTCAGAATAAAGAAGATTTTATAGACAGTATGAACAGAAGCAATAAACGTGGTGAAGAATATACTAGTCACGATACACAACATAAATGGTTCTTTGGTAGTAGTCTACAAAAATCTGGCTCAATACATAAAGACTATTGGGAAGGAACAGCAGCAGAGCTTTCTGAGTTATCTAGAATAATAGTCAAACCTGTTACAGGTTGGTGGAAGCTTAATAAAGATAAAGAAAGATGTTCGAGAACGGTTAACTATTCATTATTAGTTACTCTGGAGGTTGAAGATAACGAAGTAGATATTTATTCTGAGGTTAAAAACAAAATAGAACTTCTTACTAAGAATCTAGTATCAATTGATATAGAACACTAGCCCTCTTATTCGAGAGTTTCCCAAACTTTGTGTAACTGCTTATAATCCACTAACCGGAGAATAAGCAATGACTAACCAAACTGACATTAAGAAACTAGCCGAACAAATGGCTTGTAGCATGAAAAGCTTTGATGACATCAAAGACTTTCAGAAGCAGCTCATGCAATCGTTTATCGATACCGCCCTAGAAGCTGAGATGGAAGACCATCTTGGCTACCCCAAGCATGAAAAAGCAGATAAGCCTAACAAGCGCAATGGGCACACTAAAAAGACAGTCCGCAGTGACACAGGCGATCTTGAGATATCCACCCCAAGAGACCGTCATGGTGACTTTGAACCTGCGTTAGTGCGTAAGCATCAAAGTCGTATCTCAGGCCTTGATGATAAAATCATATTTCACTACAGGCATAGCCTTACGTCTTGCGCTTCGGGCAAGTGTCTCCCAGACACTTGCTGATCCTCGCTCATACGCCAAAGGTCAAACCACCACCGAGATTGTAGAGAGCATTAAAGAGCTCTACGATGTCGACATCTCAAGCTCTCTTGTCTCAAGAGTCACCGATAATATCTTAGACGACATCACCGCTTGGCAGAACCGGCCGCTGAGCAGTGTTTATCCTATTGTCTATTTGGACTGCATTGTCGTTTAAGGTACGTCAACACAAGCAGATCATCAACAAGGCTATCTATCTGGCTTTAGGCGTGGGACTTGATGGTAAAAAAGAGCTGCTTGGCATGTGGCTATCAGAGAATGAAGGCGCTAAATTCTGGCTTGGCGTTCTCACTGAGCTACAAAACCGCGGGGTGCAAGATATCCTCATTGCCTGTGTTGATGGCTTAAAGGGCTTCCCTGATGCCATCAATACCGTTTATCCCAAAGCCAAGGTTCAGCTGTGTATCGTGCATATGGTGCGCTATTCGATGAAGTTTGTACCTTGGACAGATAAGAAGGCAATAGCGGCTGATTTAAAAGCCATCTACGGCGCTGATACGCTTGAGATAGCAGAGGCCAACCTTGAGCACTTTGATGAGACTTGGGGCACAGAGTACCCACATGTCATCAAGTCTTGGCGTAATAACTGGGAGGGCTTAACGGTGTTCTTTGGTTATCCTAAAGACATCAGAAGAGTGATCTATACCACCAATGCGATAGAGTCGCTAAACAGCGTGATTCGGACAGCGGTGAATAAGCGTAAGGTGTTCCCGTCTGATCAGGCAGCATTCAAAGTGGTGTACTTAGCAACCCAGCAGGCATCCAAAAAGTGGTCGATGCCAATCCGTAACTGGACGTCTGCTCTGAATCGCTTTATGATTATGTTTGATGATCGTATAAGCAGGCATTTAATCTAAATGGCAGTTACACAGAATCTGGGATGGTCTCGCAAATATCTCAACCATAAGATACTTATCCAATAGAATTAAGCTGCACTATTTAACAGTTAATGTCTAATTTTAAGCATTCTGATTTATTAACGGAATTATCATTAAAGTTTATGCCAATCTTCAATCGCTTTGTACCCAGTTTCTAGTCCTACATCATAGCTATAACGAATTTTAGCTTTATCTTTAGATAATCGACCCGCCATATTTTTCAAGTCGGGTGGGCAAACTTCTAAAAACTTCTGTGGTGATGCAGAATGTAAAAATTGCACCGCATCATTATAACGTTGGGTTCGTGTTAATAAGCTTTGGGCAAAACCATATCGTTGCTTAGAAAAATATTTAGCCAACAGCTGATCGCCCTTGCGACCTGCTTTATAGTAATTGTGAGGACGAGTACGGATCACCATTAGCTTAGCAACACGATCTTGTTGAGCGGCCCAATGCACAGGCAAAGCATCAGCTACACCACCATCGAAATAAGGTTCGCCAAATATCTCGACCGCTTGACGAGTCAGCACTGGTATAGAACTTGATGCTCTTAATCCATCCAAAATATTGTCTTTACAGGCTTTAATATAGTTAGCTTCACCTGAAATAGCGTGTGTTAGCACCATGTAAAACTCAGCATGACTGGCAAATAATTGTGCCTGATTTAGTGGATGCTCTTGTTCCACCACGTCCCACATCCACTTTAGATCCAGTAAGTCCCCACCTTTAAGGAAACGACCATAATGGATAAATTCAGGTCGAAGTGAATGATCTAAGTAAATCTGCAGGGTGCGACCTTGTTGCGCAGCTAAATAGTTAGCAACGTTCGTTGAGCCTGAGGACACCCCCACACAAAGATCAAAAGGATTAAATTGTTGTTGTAAAAATGCGTCTAAGACACCACTGGTAAATGCGCCACGCATTCCACCACCTTCAACTACAAGTGCTTGTCGATGTTGTTTAAGCATTGAAAACCTCGAATTCTTGTAAATACTACCTTTTTAACTTAACCATTACATAGAGTAATTAAGTGAAGCGCCTCGAGTATATCGGAGGCTGATACTTTTCCAAAGAACCATCTTAAACTACCTAGCTCCAAATTTTACTCATTCAAGTAAAGCTCAGCCATTCCATCAAGCCTCGCCTTCACCTCTTTCCAATGCGGCATTACTTGCGTTAATAGGCGCCAAAAGTTCTCGCTATGATTATGCTCAGCTATATGACACAGCTCATGCAATATCACGTAATCAATGCATTCTTTTGGTGCTTTGACTAAGTGCGGATTGAGGATTAAATTACCTTTATTTGAGCAGCTTCCCCATTGTTTTTTCATTACTATTAACTTCAATGAAGGATTATTTTTTACCCATGAGGCCTTATGTATCAAGGCCTCAAGCCTCTCTCTAGAGACCGACGTAAATTTATCTTTATACCATTTATCAATCAAGCTTTTCACGAGAATCGCTCGTTTTTCAGCGTCTAATTCAGAATCATTTTGAGACAATTCTACATGTAACTTACCGCGACTGAGCTTCACCGTACTGTTTATTTTATCGTTAGTTTTTGCATCGGTTATCACTTTTAACACATAACGACGACCCAGATAAAACTGGGTCTCACCACTGATATAACGTTTAGACAATACGTGATCTTGTTGCTTTGCAAATTCTTGTAGGCTTTGCCATATCCAGCGAGCACGCTTCATCATGGCGTCATGTATTATCTCGTCACTGGCATCAACAGGCGCTGTGGCGACTACACGCTGATCAGGATGTACCTTGATGACCACTTTGCGAGGTTTGCTCTTTTCGTTAATAAGCGTATCGCTTCTAGACTTATTTTTTGTGTCTTTACGCACGACTTCATAATGGATCTTATCTTCACCATAATAAAAGTTGCCAGTCTCAGTCATTGCCTACTACCCTCTTGCTGCTCGTGGGCTACTTGTCTCTCTCGACAGTCCAAGTCGGGTAATCTTTAGCACCTCTTCAATGAGCTGTTGCGCTTTATCAATACCCCAGTCAGCAAACAGCATTGGCAATAATCGTCTATTAATCGCATTTTCAATTTCACTGGCATTGATGGAATATTCCGCCACATTGGTTTTGACTACTTCATCAATTTCAAAGGCGTAAGCAACCAGCTTGTCATTATCTAGCTCTTTATCCGCTAAGAAGTCAGCATCAAATAAATGCTTAAACAAACCAAAATAAGCCTGAGCATGTTTATTTAATTTGCCATTATCATCGATAAAGTCATTCGGCACATCAGCAACATCACGGTCTTTTACCGCTTGCTCAAAGTCAGCAAACATCATGTATTGTTTTACAGGTGCATCGAACATTGCCTTAGCTTCTTCAATGGCTTTTTTTAGGAGCTTAGAGAAGTACTCTTGCGCATATGGATCATCAGCCAAATCTTGCTCAATCATCTTAGTGACACGACCTGTAATTTTATCGGTTTGGTTGCGTGCTTCATCATCACTTAATTCTTCAGGCTTAACATCCTTACCTAAATTGCCGACCAAGTAAGCCCCTTTTGCCTCACGAACTTCAAGTCCTGCGATATGCTTATCGAGTAAGCTGCGAATATCCGCTTCATACTCATCATAATCGATGGTCTCATCAGCGTCTTCGCGCACTTGCTTACGTAGGTTAATAAAGGCTTTTAGATCGGCTTTGTAGCGATCGCGCTTGCTATCAAATGATTTGTCTTCAAAGAAAGATGCTGATTGCAGCGCAATCTTCATGGCGTTAGAAAATGCGGTCAAAGCAGCATAAAAGTCATCACGTTCTTTAAGCTTGGTATCGACTACTCTGCCATCGATATCCTGCATCTTAGGTGCTAGCACTTGCCTTAGCGCTTGCCCATCCTGTTTGTTTTTTACCGATGAGAAGATAGCCCACAGCTCGCTATGTAGTCTTGGCAGCTGCTTGTACTCAGTATCCATGGCGTTATACAGACCTTTGAGGTCTTCGATATCAAAGCCACCTTGCGTACGTTCCGCTAAGTCTTGATATTTCTCAATGGTGATATCCAGCTCTTTTAGGATGCCACGATAATCAATCAGATAACCAAAACGTTTCTTCTCATGCAAGCGGTTCACCCGTGCAATGGCTTGAATGAGGTTATGCTGCTTTAAAGGCTTATCAATATATAAAACGGTGTTCTTTGGCTCATCAAAGCCCGTTAATAGCTTATCAACGACGATCATAATGTCAGGACCATCGTCCTGACTAAAGGCTTCTATGATGGCTTTGGTATACGCTTTTTCATCACCGCCGAAGTCTGCGGCGACATTATCTTGCCACCATCTTTGTACGATGTCTTTTGATTCGCCATCGACAGTGTCATGCCCTTCACGAGTATCAGGTGGTGACATGGCAACCACTGAGGTCACTTTACCAATCTTATCCAATGCCATTTTATAGCGGATAGCCGAGGCTTTAGAGTCACAAGCCAACTGACCTTTTAGATGCTGCTGTTTAAAGTTTTGGAAGTGATCAGATATATCATGAGCGATCAGCTCGATACGTCCCTCAACCTGATAGATTTGACCTTTTTGGGAGAACTTACGCTTGAGGTCGGTTTTTTGATCATCGGTGAGCTTTTGAGTAATACGGTCAAACCAAGCATCGATGGCTTGGTCATTGGTATTCAGCTCAGGGATACGCTCTTCATATAAGAGTGGCGTGACGGTCTTATCTTTGACTGCTTGCTGCATGGTATAAGAGTGAATGATGCTACCGAATTTGTTTTCAGTCTTATCATCTTTTAGTAATGGCGTACCCGTAAAGGCAATAAAAGCAGCGTTTGGCAGGGCTTGCGTCATGCGAATATTGTTTTCACCACTTTGGCTACGGTGACCTTCATCGACCATGACGATGATGTTTGGGCTGTCGTTATAGCATTCATCATACTTAACGGCTGAGCCAAACTTATTAATAATGGAGAAGATGACGCGCTCATTACCATGGCCTATTTGCTCAGCCAGACGACGACCAGAAGTTGCCATGGCGTCACGACTATCGCGTTTACTGGTGATGACACCACCCGACTTAAAGGTATTGCTCAATTGGGTTTCAAGATCGACACGATCCGTGACGACAATAATGCGACACTTCGCGAGCTCCTCTAACCAAATCAAAGCTTTAGAGAAAAACACCATCGTAAAAGATTTACCACTGCCTGTAGTGTGCCAAATCACTCCACCTTCGCGACTGCCCTTTTCATCGAAACTGCTAATACGTTTAATCAGCGCTTTGATACCAAAGACTTGCTGATAACGAGCGACAATTTTACCGGCCTTTTTATCAAATAAGGTAAACAGGCGTGTCATCTCAAGCAAACGCTCAGGCTGTAATAAGCTGATAATTAAGCGGTCTTGATCGGTAACGACTAGATCACCAGCATTAATCAGTGACAGGTATTCTTTTTTAGCTGCGGCAGGACGATGATCAAATAGGCGACTAAGCTGCTCATCACTGAGCTTTTGGTTCTTTAGACGATTAAACTCAGCCTCTTGTATGTCTTCTTCGACCCATTTTGCCCAAAACTTCTCAGGCGTTTTACACGTACCGTATAAGCCGTCATTACCATTTACCGCTAGCAATAACTGGCTATAAGCAAATAAATGCGGGATTTGTTTTTGACCTTGGTTACGGATGTGCTGGGAGACGGCTTGCGCATTGGTCGATTGCCCTACCTTACTTGTGTCAGGACGTTTTGCTTCGATAACCACTAAAGGCAGACCGTTCACAAAGCAGACTATATCAGGAATGACGTTACCTGTACCTTCGGCATTCTGTACCACCATCTCTTCGGTAAAGTGAAAGCTGTTGTTATCTATATTGTCCCAATCTATCAGACTAATGGTTTGCGAAGTCTTTTTGCCGTCGATAAACTCAGTCACGGTCATGCCGTATAGCATATCGTTATAGAGCTTTTCATTGGCGAGCTGTAAGCCTAGATTCATGGCGGGATTTAGCTCATGCATGATCTTATCAATGGCACTGTCGGATAAATGATGCGATGTGCCTTCAAACATAAAGGTTTGCTTGGCTAAGAACGCACGCATGATGGGCAATAACACCACTTGGTTGGTGGCTTTATTAGCATTCACCTGATTAGCGAGCAGCTTATTGCTACGCATGGCATTGCATTGGTTAGGTGGAATAAACTCATAGCCGAGTGTAGTAAGTAAGGTTAAGGCAGGAATTTTTGAGCTGAATTCTTCGGCGAAGTTGAGGCTTTTATTAAAATTAGGGTTGATCATATCTGCCAACTTTATACATAGCGTTTGTTTGGTTGCTTGTTTGGTTTTATCGATTGTAGCCCAAACACCATAAAAGATGTCATAAAAAAGGCAAAGAAAAACCGCCAAGGTTGCGCGTTACCCAAAGGGCACTAAGCGTGGCGGTTATGTTGGGTATAGATTAGTTGATTACTGAAAATGTGTCAATAAACCTCTTTATAAATATTTTCGCAAATGGGTAAAGTTAATAGCTTCTATGCCATGCCCTGCTGCAAACCCATATAAATCAAGATCGGCGGTTAATAAGACACATTTATCTAAATGGCAAATATCAAATAACGCAGCATCCGATAATCCTAGCTTAATAAAGGCAGGGCTAAGTATGATTTGCTTAGCGGATAAATACTTTTCATCGACTGTAACAACAAACTGACTCAGATAACCAAATAGTACTTGCCGCTTTTTTCCTGTGAACCAATCGAGCAAATTCGCAGTTTCTGTCAAGACTTGGGCCGTAGTAATAATAGATTTAAAACCCAGTAAAGTCTTATCCAATATCTTAGCATCAGCTGTCGTGTATGCTCGTGTACGACTAAACTTTTCAACTTCCCCATCGCCAAGCTGAGCCACCAAATACATCGTTAACAGATTGGCATCAAGCAAAACTCGTTTCGACTTGTCAATATAATAATGCGTCACTGTTAACCTACATCACGTATTAACATACCTTTAAAAGCCCCATCTTCGGCACCGATACGAAACGTTTTATATTCGCGTAAGGTTTCTTTTTCTATATTACTTGGCGCAAACGCACTTATTGCTGAAAAACGATTCGGTGTGGTTTCCGTCGTTTTTACTCGATGAGAGTCATAGCCTAAAGTAATTCGCCATTCATTGTCAGACTCTTCAAATACGACTTCTTCTAGTCCTAGATTTTTGATGTTCTCGCCTTCAAACAAATCTACCGCAAATTGTCTAGCAAGTTTTACAGCTTCGGTGACTTCAATCATGTTATCCGCTCCTATTAACGTTTCATTTATTCTAAACTATTTAGATGCGCTAGGGTGGCTGAAACGTACTCTACCTAATATCAGCTTTCCCCATCAACCACCACCCGTTTCTTACCCGTCAACAACACCTGCATCAGCGCCTTTTTTTCTTGCTGCAAATCAGCCAATTGCTGCTCAAGCAACTCAATTTCTTTATCAGCATTGGTTAATACGGTGGCAATTTTTCTTTGTTCAAAGATGGTTGGTAGCTTTATTTTGCCTTTTTTAATATCTTTAGTACTCATATTAGCCTGTACACCTGAAGCTGATACTGCTACTGAGTATTTCCTCCAATCTGTACTATTCGATAAACACCTTAAAAAATGTCTATCAAGTGAAGGTTTTAACCTTATTAGACCCACCCTTTGGTTCAAATAGAACGACTTTTCTGCTGTAACTATCGTCATTCTTCCAATAAGGTTTTTATCAGGAGTTACATCAGTCATAGCTATTAATAAATCATCTTTATTAACTAAGAACTTATCTAAACTACTATCACTTTGCCAAAAATTTTGTTTGTGAGTTCGTTCATTGAATTTACCATCTAAGCCAATATTACCCATTGTAATTATTGGAATACCCTCAAGTTTATATTGAGACGCACTGAAAGCATAACCATTTGTAAAGCTTTCCATATGATGCTCTAAGCTCACCTGTTCCCACTCACCCTCAAACCTTTTCCCCGACTCATCAAGCAAACGCTTTTTACCCGTCAGCAATTGCTGCATCAACGCTTTTTTCTGCTGGGTACTATTATCAATCAAACGCTCAGTGGTGCTAATCGCTTTATCCCAAGTAGATAGGATTTTAGCGATTTTTTGTTGTTCTGGGAGAGGTGGAGTAAGAATTTTGAGTGGTCTTAAAACCTGCAAATTAATATTTTTTTGAGCATTCTGTGTTGCTTGTCCATCCAGCTCTTTCTGGCACGTCTCTAAATAGAAGTACAGCCAAACAACATCCGCATTTTCTTTAGGCTGAATAGCCACTAAACTATCAGGGCAGGCAACATCAAATGAAGTTATTGCAACATCACCAATATTTGCTGCAATAGTAATAAGAATCGTATTTTTTGGAAATAAACGACTAACTTTCAACCCTTCTTCGTTTAATGTCTGACTGTAAGATTTTAAGTATGTTTTTGCGCCTGCAATATCACCAGTCTGAACAAATGGAATTTCACCACCATAATATTTTGGGTCATTTCTTGGTCGTGCCGAGAACTTTCCTCTTTCAACAGATGCTAAATCTTCTAGGATTTTGACTTCCCAACCATTAGGCACCATAACCCAACTCCTTTAAATATCCTGACATCTCATCCTCTAACAGATTTAACTCGGCTTTAAGCGCCAAACGCTCAGCACGAACCGCATCCAAATCAATATCCGCCTCCTCTTCAAAGGTATCGACATAGCGTGGAATATTTAGGTTAAAGTCATTTTCTTTAATTTCATCAAAGCTCGCTAGATACGCATATTTATCAACGCTTTCCCGCACCTTATACGTCTCAATAATCCTAGCAATATTGTCTTCAGTCAGCTGGTTTTGGTTTTTACCTGATTTGTACTCATTACTTGCATCGATAAACAGGACTTTGTCGTCAGACTTATTCTTTTTAAAGATGAGAATTGCGGCTGGAATACCGGTTCCAAAGAATAGCTTTTCAGGTAAGCCAATCACCGTATCAAGTAAGTTCTCTTCGATAAGTTGCTGACGGATTTTGCCTTCAGACGACGCACGGAACAGCACGCCATGCGGTACGACCACACCCATTCTGCCAGTGCTTGGCTTAAGCGTTTCGATCATATGACTGATAAAGGCATAGTCACCCTTGGTCTTGGGCGGTACACCGCGATGGAAGCGACCATAAGGATCGCTGCTGGCATCTTCATGACCCCATTTATCCAGTGAGAACGGTGGGTTGGCAGTGACCACATCGAACTGCAATAACTGACCGTCTTTATCGAGGAGCAGCGGATTACGAATGGTATCGCCCCACTCGATACGGTGGTTGTCCTCACCGTGTAGGAACATATTCATCTTTGCCAATGCCCATGTCGAGCCAATGGCTTCTTGACCGTATAGCGCATACTTCTTAGAATTTGAGTTTTTGCGTACCATCGCCCCGCACTTGATGAGTAGCGACCCTGAACCACACGCCGGATCACAGATTTCATCACCTTCGACAGGCTCAAGGATAGTCGCTAGCAAATTGGATACTTCGGGCGGCGTATAGAACTCACCCGCCGTCGCCCCACTACTGGCGGCAAAATGCTTGATTAAAAACTCGTAGGCATTACCAATCACGTCTAAACTGCCAACGCGCTCAACGCTTAGGTTAAGAATATCTTTGCCAAAGTCTTCTAATAAATGCCGCAGTAATTCGTTCTTTTGCTTTTCTTGACCCAATTTATCGGTGTTAAAGCTGATATCTTGGAAGACGTTTTTGAGCTTAGTACCGTTAGCCTCCTCAATCGCATGAAGCGCTTCATCGATACGTTGACCGTTGCCTGGCTGATGACGCTGCTCGTATAGATCCCAAAAGCTTGCGCCCTCAGGTAAGACAAAACGCTGCTTGGACATCATGGCATGGATCAGTTCTGGATTGTCACCAAACTGCTCAACCAGCTTGTTGTACTCATCGCGGTAAACGTCTGACAGATACTTGAGAAACAGCATGGTCAAAATAAAGTCTTTATAGGTATCAGCGCTGATGACGCCACGGAAGGTGTCACAGGCGTTCCATACGGCTTTGTTGATATCGTCTTGATTGATTTGGTTAATATGACTAGCAGTACTGTCGGGCATTGGTTATTCCTTAACGCGCTGGAAAATTGCTAATTGTTATAGTAAACAAGGATAGTTCGATTAACTCGTTTTTCTTGGAAGTATAGCGCACATTACTGTTTCGAATAAGGTGTAATGTATTGCCGTTAGTTGGTCTAAGAATATACCAAGTCGACTCTAAATAAAAAAATAGCGCCCAAAATAGGCGCTATGTTCTATAACTCTGAATAATGATTTTTAGCAATGATATATATAGATAAAGTCTGCAGGCAAAATAGCTCCTTGCTCTCATACAGCTCGAATAACGTCTATCATCTTAATTGTGGGCGGCTTGCCATGCCCCCATTGAACCTAAGTAGATATCAATATGCTCAAAACCACGACTGGAAAGCCACCCTGCCGCTATCGTCGCTCGTGCACCACTAGCGCACATCAACGTATAGTGGCGACTCTGATCAAGCTCATGCCAACGCTCGTTGAGATGTCCGACATAGATGTGCTGTGACCCTTCAATTGCATTGGCATTCCTCTCATCGATATCGCGTACATCGAGCAGTGTCCAATTTTGAGCATTATTAAGACGGTCTTCAACCTCAGACGTATTGATCATAGGGGTTTGTTGCATCTGCTCACCTTTAGCAGCAGCAGGAACGACGCCGACATAGCCACCCACCACATTGTCGAGGGCAATTCGTACCAGATGCTCCATCGCAGTAGCAAGCTGCTCTTCATCAGACGCAATCAATGCCAAACTTTGTCCTTCTTCAATAAACCACCCAGCAAACGCAGGAAGCATATTTACGGGTAGACTCATAGACCCATGCAGGTGACCTGAGGCATAAGCCATTGGTTCACGAATATCGATAAGATGATCGGCACCGCAGCTATTAAGTTGAGCAAGCGAAAGATTACGCGGGCGCATAACGACTGGTGGGGCTTCACCACCTTCCATATTCAGTCGCTCCATTAGCCTAAAGTAAGGTGGTTGGTAATGGTTTTCGCTCACTTTAAAATCAATAAAGTCATCACGGTCTGTAATTTGTAAACGTGGATTGTTCAATCTTTCGTGGCCGACGGTAGAGAACTCACGCTCTGCCATCCCTGAGCCACAGACTGACCCAGCACCGTGAGCAGGATAAATAATGGCTTGATCGCCAAGCGCTAGAATATCTTGTAGTGAATCATAAAGCAGGCCTGCCACTTCTTCGCGGCGATCAGGATAGAAGTCAGTACGCCCAACATCTCCCACAAATAGCGCGTCGCCAGTAAAGACACCAACCGCTTTTTCTGGGTAGGCGGTATCAAATAGAGCATAAGCAAGGTGGTCATCAGTATGGCCGGGCGTTTCTAATACGCGAATTTCAAGTTGACCAATAGTAAAGCAATCACCATTACGCGCCGTCTTAGCATAGACAATTGGTCGCTCTGGATTGGGGCCATGTAATACAGTGGCTCCTGTCATTTCTGCCAAAATTGGTGCACCAGAGACCAAGTCTTCATTACGATGAGTCTCAAAAATATGAGTGATCCGAAGTCCTGCTGCGCGTGCCTTTTCTACATATATCGCACAGTCACGACGCGGGTCTATCACCGCAGCTTGACCACCAGAACCCACTAAATAAGAGAGGTGTGAAAGACCAGGTGTTTTAATCTTTTCCAAAAGCATCATTGTATCCTTATTATTATAATTTAAATCAGACGGCTACTTTCTATAGCGAGCTATCATTAATTAGCTCAATAGCAAAGAGCTATGTGAACTTTTTAAAAGTACCATATTATTTTAATGGTTATCAATATACAATAACATATATTAACCTAGTAAACTCGTAAGTGCTTATATTAGATTAGCAAGTACCATTTCATTATGATTCTCATCTGTCCCAAATTGCTTGTCTCTTAAAGGTAGGTAGTAGTTTTGCAAAAGCAAGTTATTGTCACTCTATCCATCCACCCTTTATGCTACAGTCTGAAAATCTTTATCAATATACTCTTTGGAATAATATTACATTGGCTAAAATCATATTTGTATATGTAATATTTAATTGGATCATGTTTTTATCAAACCAAATAGGATGGTCTTCGTGAAACTACCTTTGATTAAATTTGCCAGCTTAATCGGTATTGTATCTTTAACAACCACTGCCTGTGCTCAGCCTAATGAAGGGGCCACTAGCAACCGGACAACAAGTCAAAGTATAGAAAATGTAGAAGTGTCTGACACGATGACTCAGTCCTTGGACAGTTATTTGCGCCAAGTGCTCACGCAAGCAGGTATCAAAACGCAGATTACTTCTATTGCGCCCTCAAACTTGCCCAATATGTATCAGGTCAATTTGGCAGGACAAGCGCCATTACATATCACTGAAGACGGTAAATATGTTATTCAAGGCGAGCTGCAAAATAACCCAAGCAAGCAGGTAGTGACCAAAACATTGCCACGCAGTAATAAAGAGCAAATAGGTCAACCAGTCAGTACAGCCATCAAATCAGCAATGCTTGCCAACATGAGTGCGCTCAAAAATATGAGTACCAAAACACCACTTTTTTATACTGCTGTACCAGGTGTAATTTGGGGTGCTACTTTAGAGGGCGTACCATTTTTGCTCTCAGATGATGCGCAGTACATCACCGATGGTGAGATATCTGTGATAGAAAATGGTCAGTTCGTGGGTCTGGATACAGAATTTGAGCAACGAAAAAATCAGTCAGTATTGGCGTCTTTGGACGATAAACAGCTGATTCGTTACCCCGCCACCAGTACCGAGAAAGCGGTGATATATGTGGCTGACGACGTCAACTGCCCGTATTGCCGCCGATTGCATCAGCAGATGCCCATGCTCAATGCAAAAGGCGTGACAATCAACGTGATTGGTTATCCGATATATGAGCAGTCACCCGCACAAATGCGAGGTATTTGGTGTCAAACTGATGCAAACAGTCGTCGGCAAGCGTTTGATAAAGCCATGTTGCAAGGTGAGATGACGCCCGCCTCTGCCAGTTGTGAGGTCGATCACGTGACGCCAAATCGTGACAAAGCGGCAGGCCTCGCTGTAATAGCGACACCTGCTATTTATCGTGAAGATGGCGTGCTGTATCAAGCAAGTTTCGAGAGTCCTGAGTTTCTAGAGTTTTTAGGCGTAGAGTAATTAACTATAGTCGATTTATTTTAAAATCGAGACAGTGCGACTGATATGACTGACTGAGCACAGTGCTTGAAGATACACTCTCTACTATCGTAGCCCCTGTCTGCAATCACCGCTTTAGTCTGGTTATTAATCGTGCTATCTCTCAACGTCTTTGCCATCTTAGCGTCATGTACTTGCTCACCTGTCAGCTCAACATGTATAGGGTTACCACAAGCATCGACCACTAAGTGCAGTTTGCTGCTATTACCTGCAACACTTTTACCAATGGCCTCATCAAGATGACTGGCTGCACCTGAACTATGCTGATGAGCTTTGACCACGCTACCGTCTATGAATAACCATTCACTATCATAGTTTGCTGTGACTATCTTCATGAGCTTTTGCCATTTACCGGTTTTACGCCAGTAACGGTATTGATGATATATGCGAGACCAATGACCAAAATAAGAAGGTAAGTCTCGCCATGGACAGCCTACTCGTATGCGGTACAACATGCCTTCAACGGTACGTCTTAGATTGGGCTTGTTATATACGTTAATTTGTCGCAATATAATAAATAGCTTGTGCCAATGTTCATCGTTGAGCTTGGTGCGAGTCATAAGTGATGCCTTATTTCTTTGTTGTGGTAAACATTAGAGTAAGGCGTTGCTTATTTTTTTCAATGTTTTCTCAATTCTATACAGCCCCTATTCTCGTAAATAAGCAGTCTTAGCCTATGAAAGTAATAACTGGCTGTGGTTTTATTAACACCAATTAGGCTTGCTGCTGTTCTCGCGGTAGAACCGGCAACAAATAACTCGATGAGTCTGCTTTGTTTATACCAACTTAGTTTACTCTTTCTCATAGTGCTATCCTAAATAATTTTACTCATCTAGGACAGCCCCTTCTTTTTAATCTATTCAAACAATCTTTATTCGATATAAATATTAAGCATTTAACATGCCAAGACGTATTTAGAACCAATTCTCCATAAAAAAATCCTGCCTTGAAGTAAGACAGGATTTTTTTATCGCAAGGCTAATTTTCTAGCCTATGCTATTTACAACTTAGAATGCTTTAGTAATTGTAAATACAGCACCAGTCTCTACACCACGTTTGTACGGGTTGGTGTCGGCGTCAATATTTGTGCCGACAGCAGCAAGCTCAGCTGACAGGTCTTCAACAGAAGCAAAGCTGTAAGTCACACCAACTTTCCAGTCGATGTAGTTATCATCGCCACTAGCGTTATCACTGAAATCATAATCGTCAGCAGTGGTATAACCTAAGCTTGCTACACCACCGAAAGATGCGCTCAATGGCATGCTATAAGTCAGGTTTAAATACCATGCATCAGTATCTAAGCCAAAAAAATCATTAGTGAAATTCACGCTTGCAAGCAAACTGTCACCAACAGTGATGGTGTCTGCAAAACCTAGACGTGCATACAGCTCAAGCCAATTCAAATCAGAAGCACTTGGATAGCCGTAGTACCATAAACCGACATCTAAAACTGGTTTAGACGCCAAAGAGCCAAGTTCAGTGCTATAACCTACATATGGATCGAGCTCTAATGAGCTACCAAAGCCGACATTCGAGCCCCAGACACCTGCGTATAAGCCAGAGCTATGGGTTAATCCATAACCAACTTGAACGGCAGGGTCGCTTTCAGTTTGTGTCATACCACGATAGCGGTAATCTGAAGTCATTGCTGCAGTACCAGAGAATGATACATCGCTTTCAGCTGCCATAGTCAAGCCACTTGCACAAGTGAGTAAAGATGCAGCCACTAATGTAGAAAGTTTAAAGTTCATGTTGGTATTCCCCCAAGCTGTTTATTACAAATGTTCAAATCGAAATGATTTGACTCTGAACTTGTTATTGAAATAGCAAAGGGCGTGCCAACTTTATTAAGTTACTGTTTTATCTTATTTCTTTGCAATAAAACTGCAATAACTTACAAAACCAACTTTGAAGCATTATTGTATTGCACAAATATTGGGCGATTTATTGATTTTGCACCAAAACAAATCAAACTGTATCAAATTGTTTGTAAATAGGAATTATTCTTATACAGTTTATATTCTGCACGATGCAATAAAAAAAACCAACCGCAGTTGGTTGGCTTTTTAAGTATTTTCTTCTGAGCAAAGCATGAAAAATTATTTTTCCATATTTGATAGGATTGATGTTCTGACATCATCCAATGTGGCATTGATGGTGAGCATCACGGCATCGGCACATTGTTTGATCGCAGTGTCAGGATCTTTTAGACCATTACCCGTCACTGTGCAAACGATCACCGAACCTTCAGCGATTTTACCTGCTTTAATATCACGGATTGCACCGCCGATTGAAGCCGCCGATGCAGGCTCAACGAATACGCCTTTTACTTCTAATACTCTTGGATTAGGTTTGGTCATTTTTTATCCTTTTAGCTGTCTAGTTAACCCACTTTAAAAATGATACAGTGCTACTGGGATGAATTTTGTGCAGCCTCTGTGTAAGCAGCACGCAAAGAAAATTTATACCAGTAGCGCGTTTAAATCCATAACATTTTTACATTCAGCTGACTATAGGCTATCTAGAAGGCACCTCTTTCTTATTATTGCTCTTCATCGCCATGCCACTAAAATATATGATGGACATTCCAGAAGGTGTGAAATACATCGGTATGGCACACGGTATGTTGTTTATTACCTATATCATACCCCACTCTCAACTTCGAAAGTGATTGAAAAAAGAAGAGCACCTCACTAGGGTGTGTATAGAACTCAAATGAGTGGCAACCAGATAAAGACACAAGCGAGCATTACCGCCGCTGCATAGCTATCTTTGAGCTTATCATATCGCGTGGCAATGCCCCTAAAATGTTTCAATCTAGCAAAAGCGTTTTCTACCAAATGACGGCAACGATACAAATACCAATCTAGTGTGTCGTTACAGCTTTTAGAGTTCGACTTAACGGGTATGACTGACTCAGCACAGTGCTTGAAGATACACTCTCTAATATCACTACTATCGTAGCCCCTGTCTGCAATCACCGCTTTAGTCTGGTTATTAATCGTGCTATCTATCAACGTCTTTGCCATCTTAGCGTCATGCACTTGCCCACCTGTCAGCTCAATATGTATAGGGTTACCACAAGCATCGACCACTAAGTGCAGTTTGCTGCTATTACCTGCAACACTTTTACCAATGGCCTCATCAAGATGACTGGCTGCACCTGAACTATGCTGATGAGCTTTGACCACGCTACCGTCTATAAATAACCATTCACTATCATAGTTTGCTGTGACTATCTTCATGAGCTTTTGCCATTTACCGGTTTTACGCCAGTAACGGTATTGATGATATATGCGAGACCAATGACCAAAATAAGAAGGTAAGTCTCGCCATGGACAGCCTACTCGTATGCGGTACAACATGCCTTCAACGGTACGTCTTAGATTGGGCTTGTTATATACGTTAATTTGTCGCAATATAATAAATAGCTTGTGCCAATGTTCATCGTTGAGCTTGGTGCGAGTCATAAGTGATGCCTTATTTCTTTGTTGTGGTAAACATTAGAGTAAGGCGTTGCTTATTTTTTTCAATGGTTCCTCAATTCTATACAGCCCCTAGTGACACAAGTTATGATTTTTGTTAACCACTCTTTATTGCATGCGTTTTGCTATAGACTGTCTCGGTATATGTATTAATATTATAATTATTTTTAATCTATGTTGCGCGGTATAAGCGGCTTGCTGCTTTGAGCATGATTTAATCTGCATTATCAAGTTTGACATCAGTTATTAAGAGGTATCATCTATGGGTATATCGACATCTACGACAAAATACGAGTCAGCGTGTATGCGTACGGCGGCCATCATTCTTGCTAGTAGCTCACTGATAGCAGGGGGAACCATAAGCGCTCAGGCAGCCAGCCTTAGCGGTTTGTTTAACAGTAGCAATAACGGGTCGTCAAAGTTTTTATCAGTTGAGCAAGCGTTTAGCGTGGATAGCAGCAGCAAGGCCACCAAAAAAGGCACGCAGCTGTCGATTACGTTTGATATCACCCCTGAGCATTATGTTTATAAAAACCAGCTGAAACTGCGCTTCCCTAAAGGCATCAATGCCACGCCATTTACCTTTAACCAAAAGCCTGTGACCATTGATGATCCGACCTTTGGCAAGGTGCCTGTATTTACTCAAAAAAGTGTCACCGCTACCACTACCTTAACCACTGCCAATGGCAAGGGCGCAAAAAACGTCCCTGTGGTTATTCATTGGCAGGGCTGTGCTGAGGCAGGACTATGCTATCCACCAGAAAAGATGGCGACCAAAGTTGATATCGCAGTGCCACGCTAAGCCGTTGCTGACATTTTGTTCGATTCTGAGTAATAAATAGGTAGCCTTTCATGCCCACACATATAGCAACACCGCCGCCGACCACGACTACCCGTGAGACCATCGCTCCTAAACAAGCCAAGCATGCGCCCTATCACAGTGTAAAAAACCGCCCCTATCTATCGGCACTTGTGCTAAGTGCCAGCGCTCTGCTGGTAGGGCTAAGCGCGCCGATGCCCGCGCACGCAGCAGGCTTGGGCGATTTGTTTGGTGGTAGTAGTGACAGTCGTGCACAAAAAAAGTTTTTATCCGTTGATGAAGCCTTTGATGTCAGCAGTAGCAGCAGCCCTGCCAAAGCTGGCACGCGCTTGTCGATCAATTTTGATATCACCCCTGAGCACTATGTGTATCAAAATCAGCTCAAGCTGACACTGCCTGATGGAGTAAAGGCCGCGCCGTTTACCTTTAATCAGCAGCCCGTTTCTATCGACGATCCGACCTTTGGCCGCGTGCCAGTGTTTGATCAGGCCAATGTAGTGGCGAGCACCATGCTGAGTACGACAGATGGCAAGCCTCTAGACAATGCTGCGATTACGATTGGCTGGCAGGGCTGCGCCAAAGCAGGATTATGCTATCCACCAGAGAAGATAAAAACCACAGTCAGTATCGCCGCTGTACCCTCCCAGAGCCGCGCCAATAATGCATCAGCGACTGGCCAAGACGCGACAGCTAAAAGTACCACGGCCAATGCTGACGCTCATACCGTAGATACTGATGCTCAAGATGAGGCGGTCATCAGTGAGCCGCTAACCACATCATCGGCTGCTGCGTCGCCAGAGAGTGCCAGCGGCCTTGCTGGTGAGCAGATGGATGATGAAGTCGTCGACTATGATTTGATAGACGATGTGTCATTGGAAGGTGAGATTGCCGGTGCAGCTGCGCCCATAGCAGACACGCAGCAGTCTTCTGATCGAGCCTCAAGTAGTAGTGAGACTGCCGCTATCGGCGCGATGGATAGCGACCCTTTTGGCCTAGCGTCTCATCCATGGTTGGCATTGGCTTTGCTGTTTTTAGCAGGCTTGGGCTTGGCATTGACGCCTTGCGTCCTGCCCATGCTACCCATTGTGTCCAATATCGTCGCCCGTGAAGACAATCCCACGGTCAAACGCGGTGTGCTTTTGACAGGCAGCTACGCCATTGGGGTAGCCACCGCTTATGGGATTTTAGGTGCGGTTATTGCGGTGTTTGGTGAGTCTTTGGGCATCATCGGTTGGCTACAAAACCCGATTATCTTAATCAGCTTTGCCATTGTGTTTGTACTTTTGGCGTTATATATGCTGGGTGTTTTTAGTATTCGTTTACCCAATGCCATCAGTAGTAAGATGCAGCGCTTGAGTCAAGCAGGAGATAGCAAGCTTGGTAGTGCGGGCGGCAGCCTAATCGCTGGTTTTTTATCTGCGCTGGTGGTGTCGCCTTGTGTCTCAGCGCCGTTATTTGGCGCGCTGCTGGCGGTGTCTACCATTGGCAGTCCGCTGCTTGGGTTTGTCGCTTTATTTATGCTGGGTTTTGGTCTGTCCGCGCCGCTGATCCTAATCGGTGCCACTCAAGGCAAAATCATGCCAAAAGCTGGCGCGTGGATGAACTGGGTCAAGCAAGGTTTTGCGTTGCTGCTTTTTGCTGTGGCGCTGCTGCTGATTGAGCGCGTCTTTATCTCGCCTGTCATGCTGGTCGTATGGGCACTTTGGTTTATGGTGCTGGCGACATGGGCATGGAGCTGGCTTGGTAAAGGTCGTATCTTAACCCAGGCGCTGGGCTTAATCGCTGGGATTTGGGCGGCTTGTTTGATGGTGGGTGCCGCTTTGGGTAACGATGACAGTCTGCATCCGCTGGCCTCTTTAAGCGCCGCGCCTATGATGATGACATCTGCAAACGGCGTATCAGGTGCGAGCAATAGCGCCAATGACGCGCACATCACCACCCTTGCTGAGCTAGATGCTATTTTGGCTGACAATCCGAAAGTCATTGTCGATGTGACGGCAGAGTGGTGTGTTGAGTGCCGTATTATAGAAAAAAACCTATTTCACAATCGTCCTGCTCAGATGCAAGACTGGCTGCTGGTCAGACTCGATATCACAGAGACGACAGAGGACTCAAAAGCCATTTTAGCGCGTTATCAGTTGTTTGGGCCGCCAGCTTTACTCTATTATCAAGACGGGCAGTTGGTCAATCAGCAAGTAGGGGAAATCGGGCGTTCGGCATTTGAGCAGACTTTAGAGGCGCTCAATCGCTAATTATCTACATGGATGAATAATAGCTGAAAGGGTGAATATCTCACCTTCAAACTCCCGCCTGACATAACAGCTAATGCTGTATATTTTGCCAATCAAAAGCCAAGCGCCTACTATGTTAGGCGCTTGGCTTTTTTGATAAGGTGTCTTGGGATTGGCAGGATGACCGACTAACTATTTGCTTTTATAGGTATTAAATGTCCTTGTCTGTTTATCTTGTTTGTTTATACAGGCATGGTGCTTGATATAATGGTAACTCTCTATTGTCTCTCGCTAGTCAAAAGACCTCTTGCAAAAGTAGCAAAGGGAATTAAAATAAGAAGACACTCATAACTTTTTAGGAACCATGCCAAACATAGATAAGCTACTCAAACAAAGTGACGCTGGTTTTAAACGCTACACTGGCATTCATAAAGCCACCTTTTATGACATGCTTGAGGCCATGCAAAAGCATGAAGCATCTAAGACCAAATCAGGTAGACCAAGTGTGCTCAGTCTTAAGGAGCAGATACTACTAGCCCTGACTTATTGGCGTGAATACCGCACGCTTTATCATATCAGTATGGACTTTGGTATTCATGAGTCTTCTGCTAGCCGTATCATTCGTAAAGTAGAAGACACACTGATTGACTCTGGCAAGTTTGAATTGCCTAAAAAGCTGCCTAGTCGTGTCGATGAGGACATCAATTGGTCAGTCGTCATCGTCGATGCCACCGAAACCCCAATTGAGCGTCCAAAAAAAACCAAAGCGACTACTACAGCGGCAAGAAAAAACAACACACCCTAAAAGCGCAGGTTATCGTCCATTGGCAAACAGGGTTGATACTCGATGTGCAAACCTGTAAAGGGTCAATCCACGATTTTAAGCTGTATAAAGATACTTGTCCTGATTGGTTGCCTGAGAATACTAACTATCTAGCAGACAGTGGTTATCAGGGTATAGCAAATCTACATAACCAAACTTTCACACCATTTAAGAAACCTCGTGGTGGTCAGTTATTGGAGATATGCAAACAGGCCAATCACTATCTGGCAAAGTTCCGTATTGTGGTTGAGCACAAAATAGGCTTAATCAAGTTGTTTAAAATCGTGGCTCATAAATATCGCAACCGTCGTCAGCGCTACGATCTTAGAATGAAGCTGTTTGCTGGTATCATTAATTCCGAGCTTAACCTATGACTTTTGCAAGAGGTCTATTATTCATCATGTATAGCATGTAGTCTTGATATAGTCGTTGCGCTCGTTTTACTATACATAGAGTTAATGCAGCTTATCCTAGAATAATTGTATCGATTAATGATGCGCCCTAAAATTTAACGCAACGTTTATATATCAAAGTTGTTTATATTTGATAGAATTATATTTCTGAGAAGTTACGAACTGTCTAATTGACTGATCTACTGCCTTAGCTCAGCCAAATTACTGCCATTATTTTTCACAATTTAACATATGAATATAAAATCGGATATTATATTTTATAATAAGGATATTCCAATGAAGACATCATTTAAAATTAATTATTCTTCCTATTTGGTTGCTACCATTTTAAGTATTAGTGCAATGGGCATAACAGCATGTAGTGAAACAGAGATCAAAGCGGTTGACAGAGTAGAAGAAGCTGAGGCCTTAGCACGAGTTAAATCACTTGAGTCACAAGCTGCAGCAATTAAGGAAGATATGGCCTCAAATCCAAGCGCTAAATTGACTATCAGTATGCCTGACGAGTCTACTATTCCAGATGACGAGTTTGGCGCAGCTGTGCGTCGCGGCTTGCAAATTGCTAATCATACTTATAAAGAGTTGCCTGACAATGTTGGCAACCAATTGAATTGTACGAGCTGTCATTTAGGTAATGGCTCAGAAGCTTACGCTGCTCCTTGGAATGGTATGCCAGGTATCTATCCTATTTACCGTAGTCGTGGTGGTCGTGTCAACTCAATTCAAGAGCGTATTAACGGATGTTTTGAACGCTCAATGAACGGCAAAGCGCTTGATCTAGGTTCAGATGATATGAATGCAATGGTGTCTTATATGAGCTGGCTATCACAGGACTTGCCATACGGTGTCTCACCCGAAGGTCGCGGCTTTGTAGAAATAGATAAAAATTTGGAGCCTAACACAGATAATGGCAAAAAACTATTCGCTGAAAAATGTAGTGTTTGCCATGGTGAAAATGGCGAAGGTCAGTATAATGATGATGGTTCTTACGTTTATCCAGCAGTAGCTGGAGAAAAGTCTTTTAACGATGGCGCAGGTATGGCACGAACATACACAGCAGCTGCTTTTATCAAAGGTAAAATGCCTTTTGGACAAGGTAACTCTCTTAGCGACCAGGAAGCAGTCGATATTGCTAGTTACTTTACTCACTTACCACGTCCTATAAAAGCTAATAAAGATAAAGACTGGCCTAATGGAGATGCGCCTAAAGACGTACGTCGATAATAGAATTAGAGTTAAAATACTTTCCCAAAAGAATTAGGATTTTTTATTATTTTCATACATTGGTGTATTTACCTCAACCATACTGTTAGAACAAAGACTCAGAGTAATAGGTGACTACATTAGTTTTCTAAAAATAATTAAACTCTCCTAATTCGATTGAAACCTGTGCGATTTTTAAGATTCAATACGTTTTTCTAGGAACAGTTTTTTAATGGTAATATGCACTTGAAATTAAATTTTCAAATAGAAATATCTTGTTACAAATATTGGAAAGGAAAATCCCATTATCTGTCTCGCATCTAATACTTAAAAGATGTTGGTCTATCAGTTGGTCTATATCTTTAATATATAAATAAAAAACTTTTAAAATCAATAACTTATACCACAAGTTTGACTTCCTCCTTCACCGCCAATCTTATAAAATCCTCTTGAATACCAGCTTTCCTATCTTGTCCTACTCTCTCCTAAACATCCCTTAAAACCTTTATACATAATGCGTCTAGCGTTTTTTTATGTCTGCTGTTTTCCCAAGCTATCCGAACATGACCCACCTATCCCGTGGCTTGTGTTGGTCTGCGATTTTTTTAGACCTCAAAATATGAACTGCTCTAAGAATCTCGTCGGTAGGTTTACTTGAGCCCGTCATTTTGAACCAGAAACGCGAGTGGCTCTATTTTTAGAACCGTAAAAATCAGCTGGCAAGAACTCTTTGACATTTACGCCTGACAAATAAATCTGGCCTTGCCTTTTTTATGGGTGAGGCCTTTTTTATGGGTAAAGGTATCAAGGTGATTCAAAAGGAAATTTTCGTAGTCCAATTGGGAAGTTTCTGAGTTAGCTTTCACGCCTCATTCTTTGGTGAAAAAATGTTTTACGTGTGGTTGACTGACCAAACTCTTCTCTCCTGCTCCTTCCGTTTTCCCTATTCCTTTATAGACCCAACTTTCCACGTAATCATTCGTCAACATCTCTGCCCTCTCATTCTCTTCCCCATCATTAAGCAGAAAGATGAATTTTATTCATTTTTTATTTAATTTACATCGTTTTTATTCATGTATTAGTTCAGGCATAATTCACCTCATACACAAATTTGGTTTTATCTCAAATAACAAGATCAGTTTAGGATGGCAGATTATCATGAGTAAAGAATTTACCTGTTCAATTAAGCGCATTCGTTTTGATGAAAATTATCATCCTGCAGACAGCACGCGTCTGACCACTAACTTTGCGAATTTGGCGCGCGGCGAGCATCGCCAAGAGAATTTACGTAAAACATTAAGAATGATAAACAACCGTTTTAACGCTTTGGCGCATTGGGATAACCCAACAGCAGACCGTTATTCTGTTGAAGTTGACATCATTTCTGCAGACATGGATATCGAAGGTAATGGCCATGCATTTCCTGTCATCGAAACGATGAAAACAACGATTGTTGATCATAAAGACAACACCCGTATTGACGGTATGATCGGCAACAGTTTCTCCTCTTATGTGCGCGATTACGACTTTAGCGTCGTACTGCTCGAGCATTTCGAGAAAAATCCAGCATCTGCGCCACCAGAAGATTTTGGTGACTTACATGGCAAATTATTTCAATATTTATTGAACTCAGAGGCATATAAAGCCAATTTTCATAAAAAGCCAGTGATTTGCCTCAGCGTGTCAACCAGTAAAACCTATTACCGTACGGCCAATCAGCATCCTGTATTAGGGGTCGAATATAAGCAAGATGACTACTCGTTAACCGATGCGTATTTTCACAAAATGGGCTTAACCGTTCGCTACTTCATGCCTGCAGATAGTGCTGCGCCATTAGCGTTTTATTTCGCCGGTGATTTGTTGAGTGATTACACCGATTTTGAGCTAATCAGTGCGATAAGCACAATGGAGACATTCCAAAAAATCTACCGGCCTGAAATTTACAATGCCAACTCAAGCGCAGGTGACGTGTATCAACCAAGCTTGACCTACCAAGATTATTCACTGACTCAAATTGTGTATGACCGTGAAGAGCGCAGCCAAATGGCAGTAAAGCAAGGCAAGTTTACAGAAGAGCAATTCATCAAACCTTACCAAGACATTTTAGAGCAGTGGGCTGCCAGCTATTGTGTGGAAAAAGGTGCGCTTAAAAAACATGCTGCCTAACTGTCCGATATATATAAAACTAAAATATAAAAACAAAATGTGAAAAATGGATCAATATGAAACTATTATTACCGACATCTACCGCTGGCAGCTTACCAAAACCATCTTGGCTAGCAGAACCTGAGAAAATCTGGTCACCTTGGGCACTAGAGGGCGCGCACTTGATTGAAGCCAAACAAGATGCGCTACGTTTGACCCTGCAAGAACAAATGCATGCAGGCATTGATATTGTCAGTGATGGCGAGCAGACCCGTCAGCATTTTGTGACCACTTTCATCGAACATTTAGATGGCGTTGATTTTGAGAAGCGCAAGACCGTACGCATTCGTAATCGCTATGAGGCCAGTGTGCCCTCAGTCGTGGGTAGTGTCAGCCGTCAAAAACCTGTATTTGTTGACGATGCTAAGTTTTTACGTCAACAAACCGATCAACCTATCAAATGGGCACTGCCAGGTCCGATGACGATGATTGATACCTTGTATGATGGTCATTATAAAAGCCGTGAAAAATTGGCTTGGGAGTTTGCCAAAATTCTGAATCAAGAAGCCAGAGAGCTAGAAGCGGCTGGCGTGGATATCATCCAATTTGATGAACCGGCATTTAATGTGTTCTTTGATGACGTCAACGACTGGGGTATTGCCACGCTAGAGCGGGCAATCGAAGGACTAAAATGTGAGACGGCGGTGCATATCTGCTACGGCTATGGCATCAAAGCCAATAACGATTGGAAAAAAACACTGGGTTCAGAGTGGCGTCAATACGAGCAAGCCTTTCCTAAATTGCAGCAGTCGAATATTGATATTGTCTCTTTAGAGTGTCAAAACTCCCATGTACCCATGGATTTGATTGAGCTGATTCGCGGTAAAAAAGTGATGATTGGCGCCATTGATGTGGCAACCAATGCCATTGAGACCCCCGAAGAAGTGGCAAATACGCTACGCAAAGCACTGCAATTTGTCGATGCTGACAAGCTCTATCCTTCGACCAACTGCGGTATGGCACCGTTGTCTCGCGACGTGGCACGAGGCAAGCTGGCAGCATTAAGCGCTGGCGCAGCCATCGCTCGTCAAGAGCTGACCGTTTAGTTTTATTCATAAGCCCTAGCTGGTTTGAGCTGATAAGTGACCTCAGTTATCAATGCACTTAAAGATTTAAAATTTAGGAGTTAAGCCATGATTGAAGCCACCGGTTTTAGAGATGCCATGTCTTTGTTAACAACCGCGGTCAATATTGTTACCACAAAAGGCCGCACTGGTGCACACGGATTTACCGCCTCTGCGGTGTGTAGCGTCACCGACACACCGCCAACCTTGCTGGTTTGCATGAATCAGACGTCCCGCTCACATGCCCATTTTATTGAGAATAGAACGTTAAGCGTTAATGTGTTGGGCGCACAGCACGAGCCAATATCCAACGCTTTTGCCTCTAAGTTGAGTTCGCAAGAGCGATTTGAATATGGCTCTTGGAGTACGTTAATCACAGGCGCTCCCGTCTTAGAAGATGCGTTGGTCAGCTTTGATTGTGAGATTGAGGACATTCAGCAAGTGGGCTCGCACAGCATCTTTATGTGCCGGGTGGTCGCCATCAGCCAAAGTGAGCAAGCAGAAAGTTTGGTGTATTTTAATCGTGCCTACTCTCGAGTTGGTCAAGTGGACCAAGTAGAAATCGCTTAAGTTAGCTTTTAAACTGACTTATTATCACTTAACTAAAACAACCATCGCACTAACTCTAAATAAGAAGCAAATATCCCGTGGAACTAATCATTTTTTTAATTATAGGCGCGCTAGCAGGATTTGCTGCGGGGCTATTTGGTGTGGGCGGTGGCACAATTATCGTGCCATTATTATTTATCGTCTTTACGCAAATGGGTTACAGTCCTGACAACATCATGCACTTAGCATTAGGTACGTCATTGGCGACCATCATTATCACCTCTATCAGCTCGTTAATGGCACATAATAAGAAAGGCGCCGTCATGTGGCCTGTTTTTAAAAATCTGGCACCAGGCTTAGCGGTTGGCTGCTTTTTAGGGGCAGGCATAGCAGGACAGATATCTGGGCTGTACCTCCAACTTATTGTTGGGGTGTTTTTGCTTTGGGTCGCCTACAAGATGTTTTTCGGTGGCAAAAAACAGCTCACAAGTCATGCTACCAATGCGAGTAGTGCCAATGATGCTAATACAGAACTGCCTTCAAAACCTAAGCAATTGGCAGCAGGTGGGGTTATCGGGATTGCCTCTGCCATTTTCGGTATCGGTGGCGGCAGCTTAACCGTACCTTATCTCACTCGTTATGGTGTGGTCATGCAAAAAGCCGTTGGTACGTCAGCTGCGTGTGGCTTACCTATCGCCATTGCCGGTGCATTAGGGTTTATGTTCTTTGGGATGCAGCAGCAAGTCAATGTGCCCAATACCATTGGCTTTGTGCACATTTATGCCTTTTTAGGAATTAGCATTATGAGCTTTTTTACCGCTAAGCTCGGTGCAAAAGTCGCCCATATACTATCGCCAGCGCTTTTAAAGAAATGCTTTGCAATATTACTAACTGTCGTGGGGTGTTACTTTATTTTTAAGGGAGTGCTTTGAGTACATTCTTCCTACTCTAGCATCACTTTGGATTGCGTTGCGATAATGTCTAAGTGGCTGGTAACGTCTTCTTCAGTTGATACTTATTATCTCCTGCTGCCTGAATGATTTTTATAAAAATGAGACAAAAGAAATGAGACAAAGACTATAAAAGCAACATAGTCGAGATAAAATTTTTATCAAAATCGGCGCTGATCGATCCATGAAAGGTGTCACAAACATTCCGTATGGTTTTATTAACACTGTCCTAGTTGATCATTTTATGCGCAGTGCTGGCAGAGATTATTTATTTCTTATCGCGCTGGAAAATTGCTGGTTGTTATAGTGCTGTAATAACAGCAAGGTCTAAGACGGTTGGCAGATGTCTTTGCTTAAAAATTGGATTATAGTAGATATTGATAATATTTATTTAAACAAATTGAGGGATTAAACCATGAAAACACTAGGATTGTGTGTGCTCACAGGGCTGGGATTAAGCGCTTGTGCTGGCGGTATGAATGGTGGGGCACTAGGTAATACCAATCAAAACAATATCGTTACGCAGTATCCTATTGAGACTGCTATGCTCAATATTTATACCAAACAACGGAGCGAAAAATTGGTGGCCGTTATAGGCAATCAAAGCGTCTCAGCAGACATCCAAGTTACGCCTAAAGGCAGCATGCGCTTCAACAATAAACCCGTACAAGGGGCCGAAGTAAACACGATCAATAAAGTAAACAACCAAATCACTGATCAGTCCGTCGCTATCAACTACTTTTCCTTGAACCCATTGGTGTTTCATGGATTTACTGACAGTACGGGCAAGTACTCACTATCGAACCAGACGAGCACTATACCTAAGATGGCTACCATTGGTGACTCAAGTACCTTAATGACCGAAAATGTCTACGCGGACAACAGCATGCGCAAAAAAATAGGCACTTACCACCAAGACTGGTCTCTGACTCGAGATACCAATAACACGGCGTGGTTCTGTATAGAGACGTCAAGCAACTTGCTCCTCAGCTATGATCCTGCAGGTACTTCCTCAGAATGCTACAAGATCAATGCCAGAGGCGACATTCTAGCGAGCAAGGTGACTATCAGTCAGCCTGCTAGTCATGGTACTAAACCGGTGACGTTTACTAGTCAGTAGTGGTTATCTTTGTTCCATAAAAAGTCACATAAAAACAAAATAAGAAAGATGGCGCCCTTAATTGGGGCCATCTTTTCTTTTAGAGAATAAATCACCTAGATAAGCCATATACACTCTCTGTTTGACGGCTTATCTCGTGAATAAAAACAAAAACCCATCAGTCAGGCGCGGCTTGCCATGCTCCCATTGACCCTAGGTAGATATCAATGTTTTCAAAACCACGACTAGCAAGCCATCCTGCCGCTGTTGTCGCTCGAGCACCACTGGCACACATTACTGTATAGTGGCGACTCGGATCGAGTTCTTGCCAACGTTCATTTAGATGCCCAACATAGATGTGCTGTGATCCTTCAATCGCAGTGGCATTTCGTTCATCAATATCGCGAACATCAAGCAGTGTCCAGCATTCAGCGTTATTAAGACGATCCTCAACCTCAGCCGTGCCGATCATAGGAGTTTGTTGCATCTTTTCACCCTGTGCAGCAGCCGGTACCACGCCCACATAGCCACCCACTACATTGTCAAGGGCGATTCGTACCAGATGCTCCATGGCAGTAGCAAGCTGTTCTTCATCAGAGGCAATCAGTGCGATGCTTTGTCCTTCTTGCACAAACCAGCCAGCAAACGCAGGGAGCATATTTACAGGTAAGCTCATAGATCCAGGCAGGTGCCCTGAAGCATAAGCCATCGGCTCACGAATATCGATAAAATGATCAGCATCACAGCTGTTTAGTTGATCAAGCGAAAGGTTACGCGGGCGCATCACGGTTGGCGCCGCATCACCACCTTCCATATTGAGGCGCTCCATCAGTCGAAAATAGGGCGGCTGATAATGATTTTCGCCAACCTTAAACTCAATAAAAGCATCCCGGTCGGTAATCTGTAAACGCGGGTTATTCATTCTTTCGTGGCCGACGGTAGAGAACTCGCGCTCTGCCATGCCTGACCCGCAGACGGACCCGGCACCGTGCGCTGGGTAAATAATGGCTTGATCACCTAACGCTAGGATATCTTGTAGTGAGTCATAAAGCAGACCTGCAACTTCTTTGCGGCGATCAGGATAAAAATCAGTACGGCCAACATCACCAACAAACAGGGCATCACCAGTAAAAACGCCCACCGCCTTCTCTGGATAGGCGGTATCAAACAAAGCGTAAGCAAGGTGGTCATCAGTGTGGCCGGGCGTTTCTAGTACACGGATTTCAAGTTGACCGAGAGTAAAGCAATCACCGTCACGTGCGGTCTGCGCATAGGCAATCGGTTTCTCTGGATTGGGACCATGCAGTACCGATGCGCCCGTCAACGCTGCTAAGATCGGCGCGCCAGAAACCAAATCTTCATTACGATGCGTCTCGAAGATATGAGTGATCTGAAGTCCTGCTGCTCGTGCCTTCTCTACATATATCGCACAATCACGACGTGGGTCGATCACCGCGGCCTGCCCGCCTGATCCCACTAGATAAGATAAATGTGAAAGACCAGGTGTTTTAATCTTTTCTAATAGCATAGCCTTGTCCTTATTATTAAATCAACTAAACGCCTGCTCTTGACAGATAAACACTGTTAGAATGACGCGAAGCCACGGTATTTAATAAAACTAGCACACACTCAAGGCAGCAATCAATATACAATAACATATATTAACCTGATTATTTTTAAGACTCTCTACGCTTCTGCCGTATGGTTCGGCCACCGTTTCTGTGGTTTGAACTCACTTAGTGCCTTATACTTTGTTAGATTTCAATTTTTATCCTTATATATCCTTAAAAACGATATTGCTAATGCTTGATATTAATGAGCATCCAAGCTTTGCTCGGCATCAGGTTTGTCATGCACGCCGAATTTTTCTATCATCGCTTGGCTTGCTTCATTGAGACCTATCAGCTCAACGTCAGTCCCTTCGCGGCGAAACTTAATCATGACTTTGTCTATGGCAGCGACGGCCGTCACATCCCAAAAGTGCGCTCGCGATACATCAATGACCACTTTAGAGACAGACTCTTTGATATCAAATGAGTCAATCAAGCGCTCAGCTGATGAGAAAAAAACTTGTCCATCGACCTGATAATAACGCGTTCGTTCTGCTTCATCTAATTGCGTATGCACGCTCATATAACGCTCAATCTTATTGGCAAAAAATAGCGCTGATAGTAATACACCAATGAGCACGCCATACGCCAAGTTATGAGTCGCGACCACTACCGCAACCGTGGAGATCATGACGATATTACTTTGTAATGGCTTCGTTTTTAGCTCTTTAAAAGAACCCCAGTTAAACGTACCAATTGATACCATAATCATCACAGCGACTAATGCAGCCATTGGAATAATCTTTAACCAGTCGCTTAAGAACACCACCATTAATAGTAAGAATACCCCAGCAACCAAGGTCGAGAGACGTGTGTATCCGCCAGATTTTACATTGATGATAGACTGTCCAATCATGGCACAGCCTGCCATACCACCAAAAAAACCACTGACGACATTGGCTATACCCTGACCTTTACACTCTTGGGTGCGATCACCTTTGGTATCGGTTAAGTCATCCACAATGGTCATGGTCATCATAGACTCAAGCAAACCGACGATCGCAAGACTGATGGCATACGGCAAAATAATGAGTAGAGTATCTAAGTTTAAAGGAATATCAGGCAGTAAAAATATGGGTAAGGTATCCGGTAGCTGACCCATATCATTGATGGTGCGCGCCTCTGCGCCTAATAAAATAGCGACTGCCGTCACCAGTACAATACTGACCAGCGGTGACGGAATCACTTTGCCGATTTTTGGGAGGTAGGGATAACCATAGATGATCACTAGACCGAGAGCCACAAGACCATAGACGTGTATTAGGTTTGAGCCGTCTTGCGGCATCAGCTCGGGGATCTGCGACATGAAAATCAAAATCGCCAAGGCATTAATAAAGCCTAGGACAACAGATTGAGAGACATACTTCATCAAATTACCCAGCTTTAAAAAGCCAAAGATAATTTGTATGACCCCTGTCAAGACACTGGCAGCCAGTAGATATTGCAAGCCATGCTCTCTCACCAGCGTGACCATGAGTAATGCCATCGCGCCGGTTGCGGCCGAAATCATCGCTGGACGTCCGCCAACGAACGCAATCACGACGGCAATACAGAACGAAGCGTATAACCCAACTTGGGGATCGACACCAGCAATGATAGAAAACGCAATGGCTTCAGGAATAAGGGCTAACGCAACGACCGTACCAGCTAGGACGTCGGCTCTAACATTGGATAACCAATGCTCTTTAATGGTATTTAACATGTTGAACTCAGTTTTTAGAAACTGCTTTAGTCTGTCAATAATCGCGATATTTGAGATAAGAAATATCTCAAATAAGAGATACTTAAAATCAAAGGTCTAACACATTTTTAGCTAGGCACAACGCCCATTAAATAACGAATACAAAAATGTGAACCATCATATTGAGCGAGTTATTGTCATAACTTGCCTTTAATAGCTTGCTCTTAATAACTCAATAGATAAATCGATTATGGATACAAACATTAAAGCCGTGCACGTGCACAGGAAAAAGCGTCAGACGCTCTATGAGAGTAATTGCTATAGGGAGCAATTATTTACTGAGGAGGGGGAGAGACAACTAGATTGGCATATTCATCTTTATAGTAAGGTTTATATCGCATGACATGCTGTGACTTTGTTACTATTATAGCTAGGCCTATAACTAGGCGCCACAGCAATATCCTTTTAATAATGGCACTAATGTTAGCACACTAGCACATTCAAAGTAAGACACTATCAGACTGGCAGCGATGCTGTCGGATAAAAAATAGACTTTATACGCTCATCATTCTACCAGAAAAGAAAACCCTAAGCCGTCATTGAAAAGGCTTAGGATCAAGTAGAACCTCAGCAATTAGTCATCACTATCCGCGGCGCGGGCTTGACTGCGAATGATATTACCAGTCGTGCTATCAACAACGATTTTATAAACCTGATTGTCTTTACCAATTTCAACCTTATAGACAGGTTTGCCAAAATCTGTCTCAAACTCAGCTTCTAGCACGGTACCTTTTAGGGTTTGGTTGGCCTTGCTGATGGCTTGCGTCAAGGTAAGTTTAGCTTGTTTCATGGCTTTGTATTCTGCCAAATCCTCTTTAACTAAGCGCTCTACTTCCTCTTTTGTGACCTTACCTGTATTGGCGTGGACTTTTACTTCCTGTTCATTATTATTGGTAATAATTTTGATCTCATAATTTCCATTTACCGTACGATCTTCTTGATCATACTCTACACTGACGATGTCCCCTTTCACTGCTTTATTGGCGAGTAACAGCGCTTGCTCTAGATCAATCTTGCTCTGTGAAGCCGCCTGTAGCTCACTGCTCGGTGCTTTGGAGGTAGCAGCTTGACTGACTGCCACAGTTGCCACACTGATACTGGCCATACTTAGTGCCATTACGAGAGGTTTGCTCAATGTTGATAGTTTTTTCATAGTGTTATCCTAGAGTGCTCCAATTTTTCTAAAGACTGTTTATGAGTTTAGGCAGTGCCGTGCAACCTGCCTATCTTCATAAGATATTGATTTCGATTTGAATAATGACATAGAGTCAATTGGGATGTCTAAGTGATTTATGCTGTCAAAGCGTAACTGCTCGATTTATTTAGAGATGCCACGCTTCGACTACAGCTATGAAAATACTGGAGTGCTGAGTAATAACAAACGCTATTTAACAAGCGCTCTTTGCAAAACATAAACCACAAATCTGGCCTCAGTCCTAAACGCCTCTTTTTCAACGGTGGTCACTAACGCTTGTCTTTTCTCACTTTTGGCACGATAGGCATACGGGGTCATAGTCATTAGATCAGCCAAATCATCGGCTGACAAAGACATCTCATCACTGACGCGATAAGTATTCATCAGCGTAAAATAGGGGGCTAATTCTTGTAGGAACTTATCTGAATCGTGCTCGCGGACGCTATCAAATAACGCCTCACGCATTGACGCTAAATGCCCCTCATCTGGTTTGGCAATGATTAAATAACCATCCTTAGTCAACACCTCAGCAAAAGCCTTGGGCAAAATCGGACTAAAAATACTGCTGATACCCGTCATACTGTGAGCACGTAACGGTAGATGAGCAGCGCTCGTTACGAGGGGATAGATGGCGGTTGCCTTGTCGGTGTTATCTGTGTTTTTCTGATACCAAAGCCTTCCCGCCGCCTTGCTCTCTTTTGCCAATTCAACCAATGCAGGCTTGCTGATGTCAGCTGCGATTAAGGCATCTATGGTAACTACGGTATCTGACCCCATTTGTGCCATAGCCTGCGTGTAATAGCCCTCACCGCAACCGACATCTAACCAATTAACAGGCATGTTATGCGATGTCGCTACTGGCTCACGCTGCGCGAGTAACTGCCCCATTGTCTGACCAATTAACGCTTGCAACTTTTTATAATGTCCCCTATTCAAAAAGCGCTTTCGCGCCTCGATAGACGCTTGGCTATCACCTGGGGCCTTGGACTTCTTTTGTTGCACGGGCAACAGGTTGACATAGCCTTGCCGTGCCACATCAAAAGTATGGACGGTTTGTTTAGAGTTTAAGCTGCCATCACAGCGCCACGTATCTAGCGCGGGCTGTAGTGGTGATTGACAAAGCGGGCAAACAAATAAGGACACAAGCATCTCAAGATCATCGCAATATGGCGAGTATTTTAACAAAGTTCAGACTCGCTAAGTAATAAAAGGCGCAATAAAAAAGCCACCTCAATCACATGTGAGATGGCTTTTGATTGAATGATACAGCTGTCAATCAGGTATGTCTGCTTTAACGCAGTTTGAGCGTCATTAATCCAAGGATGACTAATATGATGGCAATGATCCAAAACCTTGCCACCACTTGCGTCTCTTTCCAGCCAATTTCTTCAAAGTGATGATGCAGTGGTGCCATGCGAAAGACGCGTTTTTTGCGCAGTTTATACGAACCAACTTGTAACATCACTGACAGCGCTTCGGCCACAAATAGCCCGCCCATAATCGCAAAAGCAATCTCTTGCCGCGTCATGACGGCTATGGTACCGAGCATCGCACCCAGTGCTAGCGCCCCAACATCACCCATAAACACTTGCGCTGGATGAGCATTGAACCATAAGAAACCAAGTCCGGCGCCAATCATCGCACCGCAGACAATAATCACTTCAGAGTTGTAAGCAATATAAGGCACATGCAAGTAATCAGCAAAACGTACGTCGCCTGACACATAAGCCATGGCACCCAGACCTGCCGCGACCAAGACCACAGGCAAAATTGCCAAGCCATCCAAGCCGTCGGTTAAATTAACAGCGTTAGACGCGCCATTAATCACAAAATACGTAAAAATAATAAAACCAATACCAAAAGGCACCGCCGAAAACGGAATCATCCAATCCTTAAAGATGGGCAATAACAAGTCTTGCATCTCACGAGTGGTGGCGACATCTGGTTGGAGCGTCGCGATATAATACAAAGAAACGCCGACGAATAACGCCCCCATGGATAACCAAAAGTACTTTTTGCGCGCGATTAACCCTTTCGGATCTTTGTATTTAATCTTGAGCCAATCATCCGCCCAGCCGACTGCGCCAAAGACAACCATCACAACGAGCAAAATCCAAACATACGGATTGTTCAAACGAGCCCACAGCAAGGTCGATACCCCAATCGCGCTCAAAATCAGCACCCCACCCATGGTCGGTGTGCCAGTTTTGGCCAAATGCGATTGCGGACCATCATTGCGAATGGCCTGACCATACTTAAGCGCCCGTAGACGCCGAATGACACGTCCGCCAAAAATCATGCTGAATGCGAGGGCGGTAATGACCGCGAGTAACGCACGTAGCGTGAGTGAGGAAACCGCAGAAAACGGTGTATAATACTGGCCAAGCCAGCCAAACAACCAAACTAACACCGCCTACTCCTCTACTAGCGCATGAATAAGGGTTTCCATCTGCATGGAACGAGAGCCTTTGAACAGCACAGTGCAAGGCTGAGACTGTTGCGCCTGCAAATACGGTTGTAAATACTGTAGTAAAAGGTCTTTATCGGTAAAAGCATGGGCACTGATATCAGAAATCTCTTGCGCACCCGCCACAGTGTAAGGCGCATATTCACCAACACAAAGCAGTACGTCAATACCAGTAGTCGCAATCGTACGTCCCAAGCTTTGATGTTCGCTAACGGCTGCGTCACCCAGCTCTCCAATGTCTCCTAACACCATGACCTGTATTCCCGTTTGCGCCGCCAGTACTTTTGCAGCTGCACGCACCGAGTGTGGGTTGGCATTATAAGTGTCATCAATCAAGCGATGCATCCCAAGCAGCTGACTGTTTAAACGGCCTTTAGCAGGTCGCGCATTTTCTAGCCCAATCACAATGTCACTCGCAGCAATATTTAACGCATGCGCACAAGCAGCAGCGGCTAACGCATTGTTGACGTTATGCTCCCCTGCCAGCGGCAAGTTAATGTCATGTAATTGGTTGCCAATATGCAGTTTAAACTCACTACGCTCAGGCTCTACATCCAAGTGACTCGCACTCACGTCGGTATTACCAAAACCAATGACATGCGAGGTGTATTTTTCAGCGATACGGCGTAGCTGATTGGTAAAATCATCTTTGTCAGGAACAATGGCGAACTGCGTGTCTGATAAGGTGTGATAAATCTCCGCTTTGGTTTGGCAAATGCCTTCACGACTACCAAACTCACCCAGATGGGCGGTACCGATATTTAAGATACAGGCCACGTCAGGCTGGACAATCTCAGTCGTGTAAGCAATCTCGCCAATATGATTGGCACCCAACTCTAAGATGGCATAACGATGATGATCTGACAGCTCAAGAAGCATCATCGGTACACCCAAATCATTGTTTAGATTGCCACGGGTAATCAGTGTCGGTGCCAGTCGGCCAAAGATACTACCGAGCATCTCTTTACAGGTGGTCTTACCGCTAGATCCAGTAATCGCAATCACAGTCAAGTCTTTATGCTGCTGGCGACGATACGCGGCCAATTGGCCGAGCGCCAAACGTGTGTCTTTCACCACCAACTGCGGAATACTCGTAGAAATAGGACGCGAGACGATAGCAGCGACCGCGCCTTTTGATGCCGCCATGTTGATATAATCATGACCATCAAAATTCTCACCACTGAGCGCCAAAAAGATGTCGCCGTTTTTTATGGTGCGCGTATCGGTGGCGATACGGTTACTCACCACTGCGTTTTTTGCTAGCTCTGACTGCCCGGTACTTACTTGCTCTTCTGAGAGCTGCCAATGCCCAGCAAGTGCGGTTGTCGCTGCGAGCAAATTGTCTACTTGCCACACATACAGCCCTTGTGACTGGATGGTGTTATCGTTATCGGCTGTCATAGTGCTTACCTTATATGATGACTACTTATTTTTTATATTTGAATTTTTTGTGAAACATGAAAAACCGCATGCAGCCGCTACTGTCTACACTCGACCAGCGTTGCTGAGGGCATGTTGTAAGACCACACTGTCATCAAAATCATAACGTACATTGTCAATTTCTTGATAGGTCTCATGACCTTTACCCGCGATAACCACAATGTCATCGACAGCCGCATGACTGACCGCATATTCAATGGCGGCTTGGCGCGCAGGTTCAATATGGGTGCGCTGGTATTGCTCGTCACTCATACCGGCTTGCATGTCTTGCAAAATCACATTGGGATCTTCGCTACGTGGATTGTCTGCCGTTAGAATGACTTGGTCTGCACCCGCCAGACCTGCCTGCGCCATCAATGGGCGCTTGCCAGCATCACGGTCACCGCCACACCCAAATACTGCCCATAGCTGACCTTTACAATGGGTCTTAAGACTTGCTAATACCTGACGTAGGGCATCAGGCGTATGAGCATAATCCACGATAAAACAACCATTATTAGAGGGCACGCGCTGCATACGTCCAACCGCACCTTGCAGCTTTGGCACGGCAGCAGCAATAGGCTCGATATCAGTATCAACATCAGAACCAAGTGCCACTGTAGCCGCCATAGCGGCGAGCAAATTTGCCACGTTAAAGCGTCCCAACAGTGGACTAACGACATTGATACTGCCATCTTTTTTGCCACCAAGATCCGTACCATCACAGTCAGTACTATCAACATCGACGCGCAGAGCAATCTCGACACCTTGTAGGCTTGGTTTGATGTCAGCGGCGACAAAAGTCGCAGTTTTGGACGCGTCTAAGCTGTATGTCCACACGGTTAAATCGCTGGCATGCGCCGTGTCCAGCATCACTTGTGCATACTCGTCATCGATATTAATAATGGCGTGGGTCAAATCTGGAAAGTGCGCTTTATCAAATAATTTGGCTTTGGCCGCCGCATATTCTGTCATATCAGCATGATAGTCTAAATGGTCACGGCTCAAGTTGGTATAAATCGCAACCGACACCGGTACGCCTTGCAAACGCTGCTGATCCAGACCGTGTGAGCTCGCCTCGAGTGCGAGTAACTCAGCGCCATCACAGCCCATTTGATATAAGAACTGCTGTACGGCTAGCGCATCACCTGTAGTGTGGCTGGCTTGAACCAACGCCCCCAGCTTACCATTGCCTGCCGTCCCCATCACCGCACTGCTCATGCCAGTCAGCTGGGTTAACTGTGCAACCAATTGACTGATGGTGGTTTTGCCGTTGGTGCCTGTCACTGCTACGACGGTGGGTAAACTCACTGGTTGTTGGTACTGCAAACGCGCTTGACACAAATCCCCTAAAAAATCACGAATGTTGGGTACGTATAAAACTGGACTAGGCAGCGCTGTGAGTTGCTGCTGTGCCGATGACTGAAAAGTATCAGAGGTTAAGGCAATATTGGCATGTGGGGGTACATTGGCGGTCGCGAGCAGCGCGATAGGATCGATTTCTGATAGGATAAAAGCCGCCTTTTTAGCGGCTTGATAGAGGTAGTCGCGGCTTTTTTGACAGTTTGGTATTTGGCTTTTTAATAAGACAAACACATCGCTGGTTGCTAACTGACGACTGTCTAAACGAAACTGGTGAAACGGGATATGGACAACCAAAGACACTTGATTTTCAGTCACTTGATTTTCAGTCACTTGATTGACTGATGTTTGCGCCGATGTCGTGATCATCGCGTTTAAGGCTTGCTGTAAACCATGTCTATGACTACTGCTGGCTTCAGCCAGTTGCTGCAAGGTGACAGTAGCGCTGCTTGGCGATGAAGTAGACGTGGTCATTGGCATATCCTAAACGGTTAAAACAAATCAAATAGTGAGTGGTGAAACAGGCAAAAATCTTATAGCAATATCTACTGAGCTTCCGTCTTTAATGGCTTATCCAAGGGCACATTATATAAACGTAGTGCCTCTTTCATAACATTATGAAAGACAGGTGCCACCGTTAAACCAGCATAAATTTGACCGCGTGGGTCTTCGATTAACATCACACCAACCAGCCTTGGGTTCGACGCTGGCGCCATACCAGCAAAAACGTTACGATACTGATCGGTATGATAGCCGCCTTCTGGATTGATACGGCGCGACGTTCCGGTTTTACCGGCGACGCGATAGCCATCGATAGCAGCGCCTTTAGCCGTACCGCCATCTTCGGTCACACTTTCCATCATTTGTACGATCGCCATCGCTTGTTCATGTGCCATGATACGTTTGCTGGGCTGTGGTTCGTTATCTTTAATGAGTGTTAAAGGATGCATAACCCCACCTGCCGCCAGTGCTGAGTAAGCCTGTGCGACCTGTGCCAGCGTCACTTGTAGACCATAACCATAACTGACCGTCGCGCGCCTTGCTGTTTCTTTTTCTTTTGGCGTGACCACCAGCCCGCTACCTTCGCCTGGGAACTGTAACGGCGTTTTTGTCCCAAAGCCAAACTGTTTTTGCATATTGGTAATAGCATCAGCGGGTAGCGATAGCGCAATCTTGGTTGAAGCCACGTTACTAGACTTCTGTAACAGCGTCGCCATATTAATCATGCCCAAATTATTATGATCGCGAATGGTATAACCACGAACACGGATAGAGCCAGGATTGGTATCAATTAAAGAGGTGGCTGTATATTTGCCTGAATCTAAGGCGGCAGCAACCGTGAAAGGCTTCATCACTGAACCGGGTTCAAAGACATCAAGGAGCGCACGGTTACGCTGGTTTTCACCCGTCATCTCATTGAGGTTATTGGAGTTAAATGATGGCCAAGTTGATAAGGCGAGCACCTCCCCAGTTTGTACATCGACGATCATGCCAGTAGACCAACGCGCTTTTTGTAAACGTCCGGCTTTTTCCAGCTCTTTATACAGCAAGTATTGCAAACGCGAATCAATGGTCAATGCCACATCTTTGCCCGCTATTTCAGGTTCAATCTGCTTAATTTCTTTAAGACTGTTTTGTTTGGCATCTTTTAGCACCAGTACTTTACCATCGGCACCCGCCAGCTCAGCTTCATACTGGCGTTCAACACCGGCACGCCCTTCGTAACCGCCTTCAGGGTCATTGGCGTTTTGTCCCATAAAGCCTAACAGTTGGGCATTCGGTTGCGGCTGTGGATAATAGCGCTGAAAGAAGTTTTTTTCATAGACGCCAGGAAAATCCAGCGAGCTGACACTTTGGGCAATCTCGGGCGTCACTTTATTCAAAAGAGGAAGATAATGCGAGCCTGCACCAGATGGCAGTGCCGCTTTGACGGCTTCTTCATCAGTCACATCGATACTGTCATCGATGGCAGTTGCTTTTTTTAGCTCACCGACCGAGATGTTGGCTGCCGCCGCCAATTGAGTTAAGTCCATGTTGTCCAAGCGCTTTTGCATACGCGCGACCAGCTGCGGACTCTCAGGGTTGGTGATGATAATGCGTTTAAGCTCGTAATATTCGCGAGCATAATCGTGTGGACTAAAAGAGACCGTCGCCAGTGGCGCACTAACCGCTAATGGCAAATGATTACGATCCGTAATCATACCGCGATAAGATTTTTGCGTCCGCACGCTGGTGATAAGCTCATCGCCTTTATCTTGATAAAACTGGGCATTAGCGACTTGTAAATAATAAGCACGGGCGATTAGCAAGCCCAAGATGACAAGAGCAATAGCCCAAATCATACGAAAGCGATTTTTATCCTGCTCAAAGCCGCCGCGAGATGAAGCCCCAGAGGCTTTCCCCAAAAACGCTCTTTTATTTTTCAGGTTTTTGACACTGGTATAAGCGCCTTGTTCTTCGTTCTTTTTTAGACGGCCAAATAGCGTGGATTTGCGGTTATCGGTGGATTGATTGTCAGCTTTGCTGCTCTTTTGTCCAGATTTAGCCGCACTCACACGGCGTAAAGGCTTGGTGACTTTTCCACTGGTGCCGCTGGTTGGTTTTTTGCTCGTATTCTTTGCGGTGGCTTTGTCGCTATTGGCGTTAGACTTCTTATCCGTCATTGTCCTGCCTCCGCTAGGTCGGAATCGGGCACAGACATCTCATTAGCGATTGCTGGTGCGATAATATCTGAATCATTAGCTGCAACCACCCCATCCGAGCCACTAGAACCGACTGGTGCTACCGCGACCGCCGCCCCCGGCTGGATAATCAGCTTATCTTTTAGAGTTGGTGAAAACATACCCAACTCTGCAACCGCACGACTGGCAATTTGCGGTGTCGCGCTAAATGTCTGCTGCTCAATCAACAGGCGCTGATGTTCAACTTGTAGCTTACGCTCTTGTTTTTTCATATCTTGCAAGGTTTTATAGTCCTGATGGTATTGCTGAACGCCGTCGGCCGTTTTGATACCACTCCATATAATAGCCGCTGCCAACAGCAACAGTATGACCACATAAATACTAACCACATTAAATCGGCGCACAAACAGTTCGCCAACATCAGCATTGTAGGCCGCTGCGGTACGACGGTTTGCAGGTTTGTCAGATATTGCCATGACCATCTCAAAAAAGTGAACTTCAAAATATAAAAAACGATAACGGTTGGTGAGTTATTAAAAACTCATGAGCCATCAGCACCATCAACAAAAGTAAAACCAAACCAAAAAGTAACTGCCGAGCCTAGCAGATAATGTTTACAGCTTTTTAACAGCAGCGTAATCATTAAAGCATTTACTCGTCTCTAGTCGCTAGAAAGCCGATTAAAATGATTTCCAGCAAAAAAGGAGCGGTTTATTGCTCGACGTCAGGTAAATAATCACTATCAGTACGTGTCGCCAGTCGTAACCACGCACTACGCGAACGTGGATTGTGGCTTATTTCAGCTTTACTTGGACCAACACGTTTAGGCTTACTAAAGTAACGCGGGCGCTTGGGCGGCATCGGTAAATTCTCATCTTCTGGATACTGCCCTTTGCTATGACGCTGCAAAAACTGCTTAATACGGCGATCTTCTAATGAGTGAAAGCTAATGACCGCAAGCTGTCCACCCGGCTTTAAAATTGGAATACTTTGCGCCAAAAAGTCATCGACGTCGCCAAGCTCATTGTTAATAAAAATACGCATGGCTTGAAAGCTTTGTGTCGCAGGATGTTTGCCGCGCTGCCAATTAGGATGGGCAATCTTAATCACTTCAGCCAGCTCAAGCGTTGACTCATAACTGTCCATCTGTTTGATGGCACGGGCGATGCGGCGACTGTGACGCTCCTCCCCAAACTCATACAGCACATTGGCCAAGGTTTCGTCATCGACTTTTTCTAGCCACTCAGCAACCGACTGGCCACGGCTGGTATCCATCCGCATATCGACCGCCCCATCGCGCATAAAGCTAAAGCCGCGGCTGCCATCATCAATCTGGGGTGATGAGATACCCAGATCTGCCATCAACCCATCCACTTGCGTAATACCGAGCGCGGCCAGACTGGACGTCAACGTCGCAAAACTATCATGTACCACATGTACCCGGCTGTCCGTACTTGCCAGCTCTTTGGCAACGCTAATGGCAGTCGGATCTTTATCAAAGACAATAAGCTTGGCATCATCAGCAAGATGACTCAATAATAAGCGACTATGGCCGCCGCGGCCAAAGGTTGCATCCACATAAATGCCGCTCATTTGTAAGCTATTTTGACCTTTGGTGGCATCTTTTTGGGGCGGTAAGGACTTGACGCCCAATACCGCCGCGACGGTCTCTGGCAAAAGCACGGCATCATGGATAAAACTCAACTCATCAGACGTGGCACAGTCTTCACCTGACTCTTGGGCGATATGTTGCCTACTCTCTTCAGTCAGGTTTTGAGCAGAATGAGCTTCTACAGAAGACAGGTTGGTCGCTGACTCAGCATGATCAGCAGCTGAAGAATCGTTGGCGTTAGAATTGGGCGTAGGTTTTGACTTCGATTTTGATAGTGACACAAATAACTCAGTAGATGACGACCATTTTGGCCAGTAATAGTAAAAAATCAGATGAAAATAAACAAGTTATGGCTTGTCTAGCATTATTATCGCAAGGATACACTGGTAGTCAAGCTCTAGAAGGGCATTTCGTTAAAAATATCCCATCTCTCTGTTATACTAACGCTATATTTTACGCTATTTTTCAACTTTGACTGCTATTGTTTCATCCGTATTTTTTACTCATATTTGTGGCTGATACTTGTCATTACCTTTTTTCACTATCTACAATATTCTGAGACCCCTATGATGCAAACCTCGACGACCCTGACGACAACTGCTAGCAGCAAGCGCCCTGTCCGCACGCGTATTGCCCCATCACCTACGGGCTTTCCTCATGTGGGAACGGCTTATATCGCCCTTTTTAACCTAGCCTTTGCTAAGGCACACGGTGGCGAATTTATTTTGCGTATCGAAGACACTGACCAAACTCGCTCGACTGAACAATCTGAAAAAATGATTTTAGATGCGCTGCGTTGGGTCGGTTTGGATTGGAGCGAGGGTCCAGATGTCGGTGGACCACACGCCCCTTATCGTCAAAGCGAGCGCAGTGAGATTTATAAAAAGCACGCTGAGCAATTGATTGATGCTGACCACGCATTTCGCTGTTTTTGTACCAGTGAAGAGCTAGACGCTATGCGCGCTGAGCAAATGGCCAATGGCGAGACGCCGCGCTATGATGGACGCTGTGCCCACCTCGCCGCCGAGAAAACCGAGCAATTGGTGAGCGAGGGCAAGCCCCATGTCATCCGTATGCGTGTGCCAACCGACGGCATCTGTCAGGTACATGACATGCTACGCGGCACCGTTGAGATTCCTTGGACCCAAGTTGACATGCAAGTGTTGCTCAAAACCGACGGCATGCCAACTTATCACTTAGCAAACGTCGTTGATGACCACTTGATGGATATCAGTCATGTGATGCGCGGTGAAGAGTGGCTGAACTCTGCGCCCAAACATCAGCTGCTTTATGATTACTTTGGTTGGGAGATGCCAGTCCTGTGTCACATGCCACTACTGCGTAACCCAGATAAATCCAAACTGTCTAAGCGTAAAAACCCAACGTCTATCACCTACTACCGTGATGCTGGCGTGTTGCCTGAAGCCCTACTCAACTATCTGGGCCGTATGGGCTACTCAATGCCTGATGAAGCGGAGAAATTCACCTTGGATGAGATGGTTGCGAGCTTTGATATTCAACGTGTGTCGCTCGGCGGGCCTATATTTGACATCGAAAAGCTTAACTGGCTCAACGCCGAATGGCTCCGTGCGCTCACGCCTGAACAGCTAAAAAATAAAATCCTTGCTTGGGCAAATGACAGCGATAAATTGACCGCTATCGCCGCCGCTATTCAACCCCGTATCGAGCTGCTGTCTGACGCGGTCAATTGGGGTGGTTTTTATTTCCAAAATCTGCCTGATATTAACGCTGAAAGCTTTACCCATAAGTCGCTGACGCCTGAGCAAATCATAGAAATGCTACAACTGGCACTGTGGCAGCTAGAGACCTTACCGACGTGGTCAGAAGAAAACATCTACGCGACGTTAAAAGGCCTTGCTGCTCATCTTGATATCAAAATGCGCGACTTTATGGCCCCATTCTTTATCGCCATCGCTGGTAGCACTTCATCGACGCCCGTCATGAACTCTATGGCGATCATCGGTGCTGATATGACGCTGACCCGCTTGCGCCATGCGGTTGATGTATTAGGCGGCCTCGGTAAAAAGAAATTGAAAAAGTTAGAGAAACAAGCGGCAGAGTTGCCAGATTTTTTGGCTGATAAATAGCTTGGCAGTTGCATAACAAATGAGCGGAAGTTTTTGAGTTTAAAAGGGTCAGGCAAGTTCTGACCCTTTTTTTAATTTATAACAACTTTGTACTGAACATCGCAACTGGAAACAAACATGACCAGAAAAACCGTCACAATAGAAAGCAAAGATTATGTCTTTAACACCCTAAAAGAAGCGCAAAAATACTATGATGCCATCGTAAAAGAGCTTTTTGAGGCAAACCGTACCCTAACAACAGGACAGGATTTTGAAGATTTAACATGGATATACAGCACTTACTGCGCCTATACCAAGCATAATCTAGAGAAATTAGGCGCATTTGATATAGTCAGTTTAAAATAAAACTGTTATGCCTTGGACAAATATCATAAAACAATTTGGATAAATCATTCTCCATCCAGCCTTGGCGTAGAAACTTCACCTGAGCCCATTTTTTCTCGATAGGGTTTAAGTCTGGGCTGTACGGCGGCAACCATAAAATACGATGACCATGCCTGTTCAGTAGCTTTTGAATACGCTTATTCTTATGAAATCGAGCATTATCCATGACAATCACGCATTTTGTTTTAAGACTTGGGATCAGGGTTTGTTTGCACCAGTCGTAGAATATGCTGCTGTTAATGTTGTACTTAAAGTAATCCAGTGCAAACAGCATCTTGTTATACAGAGCGCCGATAACGTTGGTTCGCTTTTTACCTTGCCAGTTATAGCGATCAATACAGGGTTTACCAATAGGCGCGTAACCATGAGAGCGGATGGTCTCGTGCTCAAAGCCACTTTCGTCAATATAGATAGTCGGATAGCCTTGGTGCGTAAAGCTATCAAGCTTTCTTTGATACGCCGCTCTTTTTATTGGACACGCTTTTGGGTGCTCTAAGGTCTTTTTTTTGACTGATGCCTAGGCGCTTTAGGGCATGATAAATGCCTGTTTTGCTACAGTTTAGACGACGTGCTCGCTCATACTGGTAATCATCAGGATGTTCTTTGACATCATTAAGTAGCACGTCATCTGGTATTTTATAGGGCTTGGTTTGTCTGGTTGTTTTGCTATGAACACGCCGCTTCCAGTTCTGTATGGTGGTTGGGCTCAGATTATAAAACTCAGCTGCCTCGGCAAAAGTCATACCCTCGTCTAAGCTTTTTAGTACTTGTTTGCGAAAATCTAGGGAGTAAGTCATGGTCTTTATGATAGCAATTAGGTTTGATAATTAGTTTATAACACTTTTAAGTGGGATTGACTATATTACAGGCTTTAAAGGTATAAGAACGATCCGAGAAAAAGGCGGTCAGTATGTGCCAGCGGAATGCTGTGCTGTCGTCTTTTCTGATGGCACAGAAGAAGAATTTCACACCGATAAAGCCATCAAAGAGATCGCGCTTAAGCAAAATCCACGCTAATTTGGGCTTGTTGAGCCTTTAAAATAGGCTAAAACGCTTTTTTTTGCATATTTATGAATTATTTTTAAAATAGCTGTTGACAAGAGCGCTGCTCTTACCTAAAATACGCACACTCTTAGCGAGGGGCTATAGCTCAGTTGGTAGAGCACTTGCATGGCATGCAAGGGGTCAACGGTTCGACTCCGTTTAGCTCCACCATCTATTTATCGCAATGCTCAGCATGGCTGAAACTTGATAATAAATACTCGCTAGAAGGACGATATCAGCACCTAGGCAACGCTTGCTCTATTATTAATAGGTAAGCTATCTGATATTGTGAAGTATCGTTGTAACCATTGGTTATAACACTCTATGCGTCCCCATCGTCTAGAGGCCTAGGACACCGCCCTTTCACGGCGGTAACGGGGGTTCGAATCCCCCTGGGGACGCCACTATTCGGCGTCACTTATTAGCCCTTTTGCGCTGCATTAGATAAGACTAGTAAGCGAACAATAAAAAAGCCCAGTCACAAAGTATGTGACTGGGCTTTTTTATTGTCTGAATTTTATCCCATGCCTAATTTTAATAGCGACTTACTCTCTACCTCTCCTCCAACTCCTCACCTGTCTCTAAAAATTCGTATAAATAGATCTCTTGCATAAGTCATTGCTAGCCTTTGATACTCCGTTAACGAAGGTCAATAAAACGGTACTTTTGCAAGAGGTCTAATGTTAATAGTTTAGCGCCTCCTACTTACACCTAGTTACATGTCAGCGATTTTGTCACTTACCTTAACATTGTTATACATAACGATTGTGTTTCTCTACTTAACAGTATTATTAATGCTGGGTTCTTTTCCTTATGCTGTCACTATATTCACTATTAATTGTCTCTGGCGAACACACGTTTAAGCGTAAATCCTGACAGTAAGATAGTGAACACTCTAAACATTAACGAAAGATTAGTGACCTTTAAAAAGGAATGATTATGTTAACTACTTATACCCCCCAACGTCGTCCATCGTGGCGCGGTGTGCTTGCCGGTCTTGTCATAGGCCTGATCGTAGTCATGGCAATGATTGCCCTCGCTTTGGTATTAAGCTCATTTTTACCATTTGATTTAAAAGGCACTAGTATCGCTGGTGGTATTTATGCTGCTATCACTGCTTTAGTGAGTGCTTTTGTCGCTGGTTATTTTGCCATTAAATTTTCAGCCCCTGAAGCTATATTCGGTGATGGGACGGCTATCGACTCAAAAGATGCCACCTTAACTGGTATATTAACGGCCGCATTGATTGTGTTGTTTACCACCTTTTTTACCTTAAGTAGTGCAACTGGCATTTTATCATCAGCTGGTAACGTAGTCGGTAGCACGGTGAGCACAGTAGCTAAGACCGCTGGTGGCGTAGCCGCAGCCAGTACATCAGCCGCTGGTACTGCAGCAGTAGCCGCACCAGATAGCACGGTAGAGCAAGTACAACAAACCGCTCAACAAGTCTATCAAACCGTATCTGGAGACATTAGCAAAGCTGATATCAGTGCGATGGTCGCTGAAAACACTCAGGATTTAAATGATCAACAAATCGAAGCGACAACCAATGTGTTGGATGAGATGATCAACAACACGCAAAATGATGTTGCTGCTATGGACTTCACCAGTGTCGACACATGGCGTAACATCGATGAGTACGCAAAACAGCGTATGGCATCGATTGAACAAACGCTACAAGGTCCTGAACTTATCAATCGCTTACAACAAGAAGGTCTAACTGAAGCGCAGGCTGTCGAAGTACGTAACGAAGTGACTCAATCATTTAATGAGTATAAAACTCAAACTGAGCAATATATTGCGCAGGCCCAACAGACAGTCGATCAAAACCTACAACAAGCTGAAGAGATTGCCCGTAAAACAGCGCTATACAGTGGTCTATTTTGGTTAATCAGCACGATCCTAACATTCGTTGCAGCTACTATGGGTGCAAAAAGTGCCGCTGCAAATTATCGCTTAGACAAGCCTATTGTCACACTCGGTGATAATGTTCGCTAAGACAGTATAAGTATAATTAATAAAATACTTAGTTTAAGTAGAGAAAAGCCCAGTTTATCACTGGGCTTTTTTTTATGAGGTTTTCTGTCTTATCAATTAAAAAGTTGATGCAGTTACCCTATACGTCATACCAATTTTTTTTCTTGAGAACCTAAGGTTTTATTAGACGCACCACGTAAATAGAAGCGCCAATTTGCAGATATTACTGCGCTAAATTATCCACCTCACCCTATAAAATACATAGGAATAGACTATGGTCAGTTGAAAATAAAACGGTTATATAAATTTAAACGCGCTACTAGCACAAATTTTACTTGCGTGCTGTGCCTACGCAGACAGAGGCTGCGTAAAATTCATCCTAGTAGCGCTATAACACTTTTTAAATGCATCGACTATATATAAAAAAGAGCGCAACACAGACAGTAAAATGGTGGCTCCTATTATAAATTGAGTAGCGTCTAAACGTGCTATGCACGTAACACTTTATCACCGCCCAAAAAAAGCCCAATCCCCTACTTTGTCTGGGATTGGGCTTTTATCATACTAAGACTAACGAGCCATTATGCAGCGTTTTTACTATCCGCGGCCAATTGACGTAGGACATAGTGCAACACCCCGCCATGACGCACATACTCACGCTCTTTTGGCGTCTGTAGCATCACGTTGACATCAAAGGTCTCCGTCGAGCCATCAGCACGGGTAGCCGTGACTGTCGCGGTCTTACTCTCGCCATTATCCAAACCAGTGATGCTAAGCACTTCTGACCCATCAAGCTGATAGGTGTCTGCGTTTTCACCGTCTTTGAAGGTCAATGGTAATACGCCCATACCGACTAGGTTCGAACGATGAATACGCTCAAACGAGCTGGTCAGCACCGCTTTTACACCAAGTAAAATCGTGCCTTTGGCCGCCCAGTCACGACTAGAGCCAGAGCCATATTCTGCGCCGCCAAGCACGACTAATGGGCGCTCGTCTTCCTTATACTTCATCGCAGCGTTATAGATAGGCATTTCTTCGCCATCTGCTAGCGTCGCGTTATCATCTTTGAAGTAATAAGTGTAGCCACCTTCTTTACCGTTCATCATGGTGTTTTTGATGCGAATATTAGCAAAAGTACCACGGGTCATGACCGCATCATTACCACGGCGTGAACCATAGCTGTTGAAGTCCGCTTCCATCACGCCGCGCTCTTGTAAGTATTTACCCGCTGGCGAGTCTGGATCGATATTACCTGCTGGTGAGATGTGGTCGGTGGTGATTGAGTCTCCAAACAAACCTAAAATACGGGCACCTTCAATATCAGGAATACCTTCTGGCTCCATCGTCATACCATCAAAGAACGGTGGGTTTTTGATGTACGTTGAGCCTTCATCCCATGGATACAGCTGACTGTCCGCCGAGCTAATCGCATTCCACGCTGCGCTACCATCGAACACTTCGCCATAGTTTTTGCGGAACATATCCGCATCAATATTGTTGGCAATCAGCTCATTAATCTCTTCTGAGGTAGGCCAGATGTCTTTTAAGAACACATCATTGCCGTCTTGATCCTGTCCTAGTGGATGTGTCGTCAAGTCAATATCGACCGTCCCCGCCAAGGCATAGGCGACAACCAGTGGCGGCGATGCTAAGTAGCTGGCCTTAACATGGGAGTGAATACGACCTTCAAAGTTACGGTTACCTGATAACACGGCAGCAGCAACCAAATCGTTTTTTTCAATACCTTTTTCGATTTCTTCAGGAAGTGGTCCTGAGTTACCGATACAGGTCGTACAACCATAGCCCACTAGATAAAAACCGGTTTTTTCTAGCTCATCCATCAGTTTGGTTTTTTCTAGGTAGTCTGTGACCACCTTAGACCCTGGCGCTAATGAAGTTTTTACCCAAGGCTTGGCTTTGAGGCCTTTTGCCGCCGCTTTTTTGGCAACCAAACCTGCCCCAATCATGACCGCAGGGTTTGAGGTGTTGGTACAAGAAGTAATGGCTGCAATGACCACTGAACCGTCACGTAATTCATGCTGCTTATCATCAATATTGACGTTTGAGAACACATTGTTAGCAGGCTGATACTGACTGTTATCCTCACTATGTGTGTCAACCTCAATCTTTGGTTCCGCTGCTAAAGTTTCGGCTTGTACTTGCTCGCCGCCCTCTTGATCAAAACGTACCTTACCTTCGATTTCTGATTTGCGGTCTTTGGTCATTTTTGCTAACGTTTCACCGAATTTTTCGTGCATGTCAGACAGGTTGATACGTTGCTGCGGCAAGTTAGGACCAGCAAGGGCTGGCTGTACGGACGCTAAATCCAGCTCCAGCTTACTTGAGTAGGTCGCAGCTGGCGTATCAGCATCGTGCCATAGACCTTGTGCTTTCGCATATTTTTCGACCAATTCAATTTGCGTCTCATTACGACCCGATAGGCGCAGATAATCAATCGCCATTTGGTCGATGGGGAAAATACCACACGTCGCGCCATATTCTGGTGACATATTGGCAATGGTGGCACGGTCAGCGAGCGGCATACTGTGCAGCCCCTCCCCATAGAACTCCACAAACTTACCCACTACGCCATGGGCACGTAGCATCTCTACCACACGTAATACCAAATCCGTTGCGGTGACGCCTTCAGTCAGCTTACCCGTCAACTCAAAACCGACGACCTGAGGAATGAGCATGGAGGATGGCTGGCCGAGCATTGCCGCTTCTGCTTCAATACCGCCCACACCCCAACCAAGAACGCCAATACCATTAATCATCGTCGTATGGCTGTCCGTCCCAAACACGGTATCAGGATACGCTGTCAGCTCGCCTTCCACTTCGGCTGCCATGACCACACGTGCTAAGTACTCAAGGTTTACCTGATGCACAATGCCCGTCGCTGGTGGTACCACAACGAAGTTTTCAAAAGCATTACGACCCCAATGCAAGAACTCATAACGTTCATTATTGCGCTTAAATTCAATTTTTTCGTTCAGATCCAACGCATCTTCGCGGCCATAAGCATCCACTTGCACTGAGTGATCGACCACAAGCTCGCTCGGAATAAACGGATTGATTTGCTCCGCTTTACCGCCCAGCTCAACCACGGCATCACGCATGGCTGCCAAATCGACCACCGATGGCACACCCGTGAAATCCTGCAAGACGACACGGGCTGGCATAAAGGCAATCTCTTTTGACGCTTCAGCGCCCGCATCCCAATTGGCAACGGCTTCGATATGGTTTTCACCGACAGATTGACCACCATCCTCATTCCGTAATAGATTCTCTAATACGATTTTCATGCAAAATGGCAGCTTGCTAATGTTCTCAAAGGTTTTGGTCAACTTGGGCAAACTGTAATAGGCATGATCCTTGCCATCGACCGAGATAGTGTCTTTTACATTGAAAATGTCACTCATGGTAGCTTCCTTATCGTTGTTATAAACCCTAACCGCAAACGCTGGTATGCTTGGGCTAAGGAGTGGTGGCTAGACAGATGATTGATCCATTTTTATTCACAATATCCACTGTTGGAAATAGGGAGACATAGGTTTGAGGTCACAAAATAGATAAGCATCTATTTAATACTTAACAATAACTTGCTATTACCATAACAAACATAGGGTCATTTGTTAACGCCTAGACGTTGTCAAATCGTGGCATAATCGTAACCGTAATAAGGGTTTCATGGTCTATAGATAAGAGCCATTCCTATTAGACGTACGGTCGGTCTATGGTATGATGTAGCGCCTTTTTACTGCTAGATAAGCGGTTTGATATGGCAGTTTTTGGCGCTATTTATTAATGAGTTCTTATGGCAAATTTTAACACCCACTTAAATGTCGCTTTCATGGTCAGTGGTACGCTAAGTTTAACGGTTTATAAAGCGGGATTGATTGATGATTCGGGGTTTTTGATGTGCGTGGCGCTTGGTACTATCGGCGGATTGTTGCCAGATTTAGATTCTGATAACTCAACCCCAATCAAGCTGGGTTTCAACATTATCTCTTTTATATTTGCCTTTGGTTTGGTCATGCACTGGCGCAGTGAGCTGAGCCTACTGGCGTTAATAGTGTTATGGCTGATTGGTTACGGCTTTATGCGGTATGTGGTTTTCTCTGTTTTTACCACCATAACCGTGCATCGTGGCGTGATCCATTCTGTCCCTTACATGGCGATACTGGGATTGGGGTTGACCTGCCTCAGCTACTACGGGTTGCAGCTGCCACTGACGACCAGCTGGTTTTATGGTTCATTTCTGTTTATCGGTGCATTGGTACATTTGTTATTAGATGAGCTATATAGCGTCAACTTGTCTAACATGAAAATGAAGCGCTCATCCGGTACCGCCATGAAGTTTTATCAACACAAAGACAAATGGTGGTATCTGCTTTTATATGCCACTGTGGTGCTATTGGTATACGCCGCCCCGCCCTTTGAGCTGTTTTGGTCAAGACTAAGTAACCCTTCAGCATGGGCTCAGCTAAAAGTGGGTATGCTGCCTGAGATGATAGAAAACATGCTGCGTTAAAATCTATACCGCCATTCAAACCAACATAAACATCAGAGTAAAGTATGCCATTCAACCTACACACTTGTCCTTGCCAGATCACTCCAGTCTCAAACGCTATCAGCTCGGTATTGGCGTATCAGGATTGCTGCCAGCCCTATCATGACGACGTTACTCGGCTGGGCGGTATCACAGCGGACACAGCCGAGCGACTGATGCGCACGCGATACAGCGCCTTTGTTTTGGTAAAACCCGATTATATCGTCAAGACCACGTTACCCGCCCAGCAAGCATTGCTTGATGAAAAAGCGATTGAAACGTGGGCAAAAGAGACAGATTGGGCAGGATTGGCAATCGTACAACACGTGCCACAGCTTGGTAAGCGCCACGCACAGGTGGCGTTTAAGGCCTATTTTAATACCGTAGACGGTATACAGGCGCATCATGAGCTGTCTGCCTTTGTAAAGGTAACAGACAAAGCACATCATGACGCGCGCTGGTATTTTTTAGACCCAACAGTGGCGATGACTGTCACCCAAAAGCAGCCGTGTATTTGCGGGTCTGGAGAAAAGTTTAAACGCTGTTGTGGGAGTTATTTGATTTAACAGCGCAGCCTTAAACACTTGCCCCAACCGCTCGGGCAATCGCAACTCCTTCCTCAATTGTTAAAAACTTACGCTGGCTAGGACTGTCTTTGTAAATCACGTCGCCGTCTTGAAAGATAAGACACTCATTGACCGCAAGCTGCTGCCATTTTTCATTTTCAGTGAGCGGCACGGTCACTAGAATCGTTACTTTGTCTTTATCGGTGGTGACGTCGCCAAAATTAATCGCCAAATCATCATCGGCCAATTTCGCCTCACCAAACGGTGCTTGGCGCGTGAGATAAAACAACAAACTACCCGCGTAAGCCAATTGCCACCTGCCGTTTGATATCAAGCAATTAAACAAACCATTGGCCGATAAATAGCGACATTGCGTGGTCAAAAAATTAAACAGCGTTTGGTCATCAGGGCGGGTTTTAAAACTGCTTTTTAGGCGATTGACCAAATAACAAAACGCCATTTCCGAATCGGTTGAACCGACGGGTTGGCAATGCGCGGCGTTACCATTGTCTTGCAGACGCTGACAGCGTTTAATAAACTCACTATTCATCTGCCCGTTATGAGCAAATACCCACTGCTCACCCCAAACTTCACGGACAAAAGGATGGGTATTTGCCAAGCAGTTCTGCCCTTGGGTCGCTTTACGAATATGAGCGATGACATTCATGGCCTTAATGGGATAGTTATTGACCAGATCGGCAACGGGCGATAAGTGACTGGGACGGTTGTCGTGAAACAAGCGCAGTCCAGTTGAGGTATTTACCGATTCGTCACGATTGGAGCGTTCATGATTAGAGCAGTCACTACGCTCAAAAAACGCAATGCCAAAGCCATCTTCATGGCTGTCGGTCATGCCGCCGCGCTTGCGAAAACCGGCAAAGCTAAAACCAATATCGGTTGGCGTATTACAGTTCATCCCTAAGAGTTGACACATTTATAGAGTACCGCCGTTATCGTTGTCTTTTGCAGGATTTAAAGTGGCATTTATAGTGGTATCTGCCGGTTCATCAAGCATCTCATAAGGAGCGGTGTCTCCCTCCGTATCGATACTGTTTAGAATACGCTGGGCGTGTGCCAGTTCGGTATCTTGTATCCACAATACAACCCCTGAGTTCATACCTGGCATCGCGCTTAGCGGTTGCAAGGAGACGGTAATACCGTTATTGCGTAGTAGATTGGCATGCAGCTCGCCTTGCATATTGGTGTCGTAGCGCGCCAGTTTGTGCCAGTTATCAATTTGATCGGTCATGGGAGCACCTTTATAGTGTAGAGACAGGAATAAATGAATAAGCCGTGTTTACAGACAGTGATCTAGCGTATATTCTTTGATTGATACGTTACCGCTAGGGCATAAGTCGTCACGCGCTTGTTCCGCTTGGGTAATACTGCTAAAAACACCTATTATGTGACTACCTTGCTCAACATTCACGTCCGCATTTAAGAGTATAAAAACGGTACTTTGCGCTTTTTCTACATGCGCCCAGTGATAAGCAGACAGACGTTTCATTAAGTCAGGGTTTTTGACCATGATATTGTCGCCCGTACGCCCTTCCGTACGGTTATAGTGGATCACATTTAACCGCAATAACCAAAAAATAACCGCCGCTTTGGCCAGCATCACAGGTAAAGCGCGCTTTTCATCAGTACCAAGAGGACGCTTAGACTCATATCCTTGTAAAAAAGCCGCCATTTTACTGCGGTCAAAATTCACCGATTCGCCTTGCTCAGCGTCGCCCCACGTGGTACAAAAATCATTAATGGTAATGGCAATATCCATGACGTAATGCTCGGCACTGACCTCGGTAAAGTCCAATAGCCCCGTCAAACGCGCCTCGCCTTTTTGCAAATGCCACAAGGTATTGTCCGCAAACATATCTAGATGACACAAGCCTTTTGGCAAGGTTGCAAGTGGTAAATCGGTATAAGCACGCCAAATGTCACTCATCAGCTTGGCTTCGTCACTTGGCATAAATTGGATTTCACGGTCGCGTACCTCGCTCCATGGATACAAAGGCACGCCATATTTTTCGCTAGGTTGCAGGGCTTGCAGGGTTTCATGTAACAATGCTAAGGCAGCGCCAATCTCATGACACATCGCTTGAGTGGTTTGTTCTGGATGCGCTCCTGCAAGGCAAGGCACCAGCGTAATCGCTTTGTCTTCATAATGGATCACATAGCGTTTATCGCCATCAGAGCCCGTTTTAGCCGCATCGGGCTCAATCACGGCGAGTGGCGCGGCAACGGGTAGCTTGCCATCCAACTGATTGAGAATAACTGCCATCTTTTCGATATCAGCAGGAGGACGCTCTTCAAATAAGGTAAACACGTAAGAGTGCGCGCCTGCTGCGTCGTCAGTCGTTTGAATAAACCAGTTAGAGTTTTTGATGCCTTGCGTAATCGGAATGGCACGGGCAAATGACACGCCAAAGCTTTGGCAAAAGGCGGCGAATTGGTCATCGGTTAACTGGGTATATACAGACATGACATCTCACTTTTGGCAATTGAATAAGAAGCTAAACAAGGTGGATATAGAGGGTACTAACAGTAATTGTACCGCGTATGAACAAACTGTGGCGAAAAGCGTAATAATCTTGCGAAAACCTGCCTGAAAGGGCAGTGATTTTGCTAGACTAGCGCTTACGAATGAATTGATTATAAGGTGAAAGACCCTATGTTAGCAAAGCGTATCATTCCTTGTTTGGACGTGGACAATGGCCGCGTGGTCAAGGGCGTGCAGTTTGTCGATATTAAAGACGCAGGCGACCCCGTTGAAGTGGCAAAACGCTACAACGAGCAAGGCGCCGATGAGATTACCTTTTTGGACATTACTGCCACCAATGATGAGCGCGACACCACGTATCATACCGTTGAACGTATGGCAGAAACCGTATTTGTGCCCTTAACGGTCGGCGGTGGCGTGCGCAAAATCGCCGATATTCGTAATTTGCTGAATGCTGGCGCGGACAAAGTCGCGATTAATTCAGCCGCAGTCTTTACCCCTGAATTTGTGGGCGAAGCCGCGCAAAAATTCGGCAATCAGTGTATCGTTGTGGCCATTGATGCCAAACGCGTCGATGATATTACCGTTGATGGCATTGTTATGCCGCGTTGGGAGATTTTTACCCATGGTGGTCGTAAGCCCACTGGCATTGATGCCGTCGCGTGGGCCAGCAAAATGGCAGAGCTGGGTGCAGGCGAGTTATTGGTCACCTCGATGGATGGTGATGGCACCAAAAAAGGCTATGATTTGGCGCTCATGCAACACATCACTAGCTGCGTCAACGTCCCTGTGATTGCCTCGGGCGGCGTTGGTAACTTACAACATTTGGCCGAAGGCGTCTTAGAAGGCGGCGTCGATGCAGTGCTCGCCGCCAGTATCTTCCATTTTGGTGAGTATACGGTTTTAGAAGCCAAAGAATACATGGCAGCACAAGGTATACAGATGCGTTTATAAGACATTGGTAAAATGCCAATAAATTAGAAAAAATGTTATCATAGCGCTAACCATTTATTTTTGTTCATTTAACTACCCATTCATTTGACTATTTATTCATAAGTAAACAGTCAAACAAGTTATTTAAACCTCTCTACTGTATTTAGCGATTCGTTTACTCCTATATCCCCATTACAAGCCAATTAAGCAAAGGATCTTTTATGTCGAATTTACAACAGCAGCGCAATGACGTCACCCATATCGATGGTAATTTGCATCAAAACACCGATGTCCGTATCGGTATTGTGGTTGGTCGTTTTAACGGTTTTGTCGTTGAATCTTTGGTAGATGGTGCGATTGATGCGCTTTTGCGTCACGGCGTATTGGGTAGCAATATTACCGTGATTCGCGTGCCGGGTGCTTTTGAGTTGCCATTGGTTGCACAGCGTGCGGCTGAATCTGATCGCTTTGATGCCATTATTGCTTTAGGCGCGATTATCCGTGGTAGCACGCCGCATTTTGACTTTGTCGCAAGCGAATCTGCCAAAGGCTTAAGCAGTGTGGCTATTGATTATAATATCCCAGTGGCCAATGGCGTATTGACGACCGACAGTATCGAACAAGCCATCGAACGCTCTGGCACCAAAGCTGGTAATAAAGGCTCTGAAGCGGCTATGGTTGTATTAGAGATGATTGCTGTGCTCTCACAGCTAGATATTGATGATGATAGCGATGATGCTTAAGCTTTATTAATCAAGCGGCCTTTGTTTCAGCTACCGCTGTGTCAACGCTCTTTGTTCAAACGAAGGCCAAATGATTCACGTTGTCTAGTCTAAACGTTTGGTTATAGTAGCTACTTGTCGATAATAACGACAATTAAATAGCCGCTATTATCAAAGATAAAACACTGATTATTTATTGAATTTTCGCCGTATTTCTATACCTTTTCCAAAATATAAAGTAGTGAAAGACGCAAACACACGCCCTATAAGCGGTACGTTTGAGGATTTCCATGGCACCCGTTGCTGACTGATGTGTTGGTTAGGTATTATCTCAAAAATTTAGGTACAGACCCCCTATGACTGACCAACTCAAGCGCGCTATTAGCGCTGCGAAAACCGCACAAGCCAATGATCAACAAGCTGAAGCTACCCGTATAGCGAGCAGTAGTGCGGGCGATCAAACCTTCGATATGAGTGAGTCTTCTTATAAGACCAGTCACACTGCCATCCGTAAGGCACGGCGCTTTGCCATGCAAGGCCTATACGAATGGCTCGTCACTGATCGCCGCTTTGATATAGATGGTAAACTTGGCTGGAAAGCCAATCCCCCACATGACATCGCCGCTCGTACACGTGCGACCAATGCCATGCATACCGTACACATCGGCTATTATCACGAGATGATGCGCGATATCCCAGAGCAGATTGAAGCGCTAGATGCCCTTATCAGCCAGCATCTTGATCGTGGCATTGATAAACTGGATACCGTTGAACACGCCATTTTATTGATTGGGGCTTATGAGCTACAGAATCGTTTAGAGATTCCGTATAAAGTAGTGCTTGATGAGGCGATGAAGCTCAACAATCATTTTGGGGCGACTGATGCCCATAAACTGATTAACGCCGTACTCGATAGAATGGCCATTGAACTGCGTGCCCTTGAAGTAGAGTCAGATACCAAAGCCAATCTACGCATATCACAAAAAGCCGTCAGTAAACAGTCTGAAGCCAAACCAGTCGATACGACTGAAACAGCTCCTGAGACCGATAGTGACAGCCAACCAACTGCCTCAAACAAACCGCGTATCAGTGCCAATAATGCCAGCGTCAAACGTAATAGCGCTAGCAAAGCCAGTGCTAATATCAGTGAGTTTAAGGCCAGTAAAAAAGACGCTAACACCAAAAGCCAAGACTGATCATGAACGAATTTGAGCTGATTGAGCGCATATTTTCACAAATGCAAGCAGCACCGCCACCCTCAAGTAGTATCGAAAAAGGTATTGGTGATGATGCCGCGGTAATGGCATTGCCTGCAGGTTCGCGCTTAGTCAGCTGCATTGACACACTCGTTCAGGGTCGACACTTTAGTGCCGACTGGGAACAGGTTAACACCCTAGCCTTTGCGATTGGTTATAAAGCGGTGGCCGTTAATGTCTCAGACATTGCGGCCATGGGGGCCACGCCGCATAGTATTTTGCTCGCGTTGGCGCTACCTGAACGTTTAGCAAATAACGAATGGCTCACTGAGTTTGCCAAAGGGTTATTTCATGCTTGCCAGCTATTTGGTGTGGCCCTAATCGGCGGTGATACCACACGCAGCGATAATCTAGTACTGAGCGTGAGTGCGCAGGGATTTCTAGCTACTGATACGCCAGCGGTTTACCGTTCAGGTGCGCAAGTCGGTGATAAAGTCTATGTATCAGGCACACTTGGCGATGCCAGCTACGCGTTGCAAAACCCTGACAACGTGCAAGGTATAAAGCTTGCACATCGTCTGCACATGCCCACCCCAAGGATTGCGTTAGGGGCCGCATTGGCAAAAATCGGTGCCACAGCAATGATAGACATCTCTGATGGTCTCTATCAAGATTTGGGACACGTCTGTCATCAAAGCGCCGTTAGTATGCGCCTACATCTAGAACAGCTACCTATTAGCACACCATTAGCGACCGTTGATTTGTCTGAGCGTCTGTTGTGTCAGTTGACGGGTGGTGATGATTACGAGCTGGCTTTTACCTTACCTGCTCACATCGAACCGCCTAACGGCAGTACACCAGTAACTTGTATTGGTGAAGTGGTGGCGCTAGCAGATAGTACTGACACTACTGTAGAAGGGGCGACAAGTCTGTATCCTGAGCTGTATTATCAAGGACAGTCAGTCATCCCCTCCCATCCCGCTCCGTTTTCCACATGGCCCACTCTGACGGGTTACCAACATTTTGCAGGTTAACCCATGACCGATCATGACTTATCTAAGCCCGATATTCGTAAAGCCAATGACTGCCCACCTCTACCAGTAAATGCCAGTGTGCTTGACCGTACGGTCTATTGGCTCGGTATTGGTTTAGGTAGCGGTCTACCCCGCCGTGCACCCGGTACTTGGGGTACGGCGGGTGGTCTGATTGTAGGCGTGCCGCTCATAAGCTTGGGGTTTATCCCTTTTTTAGCGCTGACCATTTTTTCTTGTTTGATTGGGGTTTGGATCTGCGGACGTACGTCTGATTTGATGCAGGTACATGATGATCCGCACATTGTGTGGGATGAATGGGCAGGGATGTGGATTACCTTATTACCTTTATCTTATATTTTTTCTTATGTGTTCCCGACACCTGAGGATCCCTTGTTGATGCTGTTGCAGCCGATGTTTTGGGGTTGGCTACCGACGGCATTTATCCTATTTCGTGTGTTTGATATCTTAAAACCGCCACCGATTGGCTGGGCGGATAAAAAAGTGGCTGGTGGTCTTGGCGTGATGTTAGACGACATTATTGCCGGTGTCATGGCAGCAGTTGTCTGGCTGGTTATTTTTATAAGTGTGATGACGTTTGTGCCTGATAGCCTACCCTTGTTGGTACCTCAGTGACTGACATAAGTGACATATGATTATTAAGAGACAAGCTCAATCGTAAAACACGGTATATTTGACTGCTGATAAGTGCTTACTATCAATCGCCATAACTTTCTATCGGATTTTTTTGTTACTTTTAGCGTCGTAATGTGCTACAGCGTTTGACCATATTGGGTTACAAAGCCTGCACGCGTTGGCACTTTTTTGTCGATACTTTTAGGCTATACTTTATAAAATATTTAGTTACATGTTTAGGATTTTTATGCAACCGTCTCTTTCTGTGATTATTTTAGCTGCCGGTAAAGGCACACGTATGCAATCGGCCAAGCCAAAAGTATTGCAAACGCTGGCTGGCAAATCCCTGTTGGCTCACGTATTAGATACCTGTCACCAGCTCACTGTGGATGAAACGATTATTGTCCATGGTTTTGGCGGTGAACAAGTCAAGTCAGAAATTACCAATCAGTATGCCCAGTCCTCCATCACTTGGGTCGCGCAAACTGAACAGCTAGGTACGGGCCATGCGGTCAAAGTCACCCTGTCTGATTTACCAACAGAGGGCCAAAGCCTTATTCTGTATGGCGATGTACCGTTGGTCAGCTGCCAAACATTGGCAGCATTAAAAACGGCAAATATAGATGGTATGTCCATGCTGACGTTGACCGTTGATAATCCATTTGGCCTTGGCCGTATCAAGCGTGACCAAGCGGGTAATATTACTGCCATCATTGAGCAAAAAGACGCGGATACTGATGAGCAAGGTATCAAAGAGATCAACAGCGGCATTTATTGCGTTGATAATGCGCTACTACATAAGTATTTGCCTGAGTTATCTAACGACAATGCCCAGCAAGAATACTATCTGACCGATATCGTAAAAATGGCAGTCGCTGACGGTATTACTATTGCCGCCATTGAACCTGAGCATACGTTTGAGATTGAAGGCGTTAACAACCGCCAACAGCTCGCCAGCTTAGAGCGTACATGGCAAAGCAAGCTGGTCGCGGACTTACAAGAAGCAGGCGTACAGTTCGCCGACCCTACCCGCGTTGATATTCGTGGCACTTTGACTGCTGGTCAAGACGTGTTCGTCGATGTCGGTGTGGTATTCGAAGGCGATTGCACGTTAGGCGATAATGTCTATATCGAAGCGGGCTGTATCATCAAAAATGCCCACATTGGTAACGCTTGTCACCTCAAGCCTTATTGTGTGATTGATAGTACCGAAGTCGGCGCGGCGGTCGATATTGGTCCTTTTGCCCATTTGCGTCCTCAAACCGTATTGGCTGATAACAGTAAAGTGGGTAATTTCGTCGAGATTAAAAAATCGACCATTGGTCACGGCAGCAAGGTTAACCACTTAAGCTACGTTGGTGACGCCACCGTCGGGTCAGGCGTTAATGTTGGTGCAGGTGTGATTACGTGTAATTATGATGGGGTCAATAAGTCACAGACCATTATTGAAGATAATGCATTCATCGGTTCTAACGCCAGTTTGGTGGCGCCAGTAACCATAGGAGAAACTGCTACTGTGGCAGCCGGTTCAGTGATTACCAAAGACGTGGACGCTAAAGCGTTAGCGTTTGGACGTGCTCGGCAAACACAAAAAAATGATTACCAGCGCCCCACTAAAAAGTAACGGATACATTCGCTAAATTGATGCCAGTCATCCTTTAGCACACTGAAGCAGTGCGGCAATTTTTGTGGTGCTGCTTCATCATATTTATCAATCCGTCACGGTATGCGTCGCTAATCATCAAACAGACGTCTTATTGACTAAATATAACCATTCTCAAAATATCAAAAATTAACTTTAAGGAATAGCCATGTGTGGAATTGTAGGAGCAGTTGCTGAGCGTAATATCGCCAATATCTTACTTGAAGGTCTCAAGCGCTTGGAATACAGAGGCTATGATTCTGCTGGTTTAACCGTTATTCGTAATGGCGAGCTACATCGCGAACGTCAAGTGGGCAAAGTGCAGGCACTGGTCGATGCCGTTGCCGTCAACCCAGAATTCTTTGATGGTCATATCGGTATCGCTCACACACGCTGGGCGACTCATGGCGAACCCGCCCAACGTAATGCACACCCGCATGTGTCCGGTAAAATCGCCGTGGTGCATAATGGTATTGTTGAAAACTACGCTGAGCTCAAAGAAACGCTCGTGGCCAAAGGTTATGAGTTTACCTCACAAACAGATACCGAAGTCGTGGCCCATTTGATTAATGATATCTATCAAGAAACGCCTGACTTACTAGAAGCGGTTCGCACTGTGACCCCACTATTACACGGTGCTTTTGCCCTTGGCATTGTGCATATCGATTGTCCAGATGAGCTGATTAGCGTACGTTTAGGCTCACCACTGGTGATTGGCGTTGGTATCGGTGAGAACTTTATCGCCTCAGATCAGTTGGCACTGTTACCCGTGACCAACCGCTTTATGTATTTAGAAGAAGGCGATATTGCCAAGCTGACTCGTAAAAGTATTCAAATTTATGCTGATGGTGTGGAAGTCACCCGTCAAATACATGAAATTGATGCGACCCAGCACAATGCTGACAAAGGTGAGTTTAAGCACTATATGCTCAAAGAGATCTATGAGCAGCCAGATGCGGTCGCCCGTACTATTGAGATGGCTTTAGACAATAATGAAACCTCTAAGCTGCGTGATGACTTCTTGCAGCGTTATGAGACGCAACTTGCAGGTATCCGCCACGTACAGATCCTCGCTTGTGGAACCAGTTATCACTCAGGTCTGGTCGCAAAATACTGGTTTGAAAGTCTTATCCGGGTGCCCTGTTCCGTTGAAGTGGCCAGTGAATTCCGTTATCGCAATCCAGTCGTCGTGGATAACTGCTTGGTGATTTGTATTTCTCAGTCGGGTGAAACTGCTGACACGTTATCCGCGCTACGTGATATCCAAAAGCAGACGCCAGCAGGCCTCGTAAGTTTAGCATTGTGCAACGTCCCGACCTCGTCACTGGTACGCGAGACAGATATTTTCTTACCGACCCTAGCAGGACCAGAAATTGGCGTGGCTTCTACCAAAGCCTTTACGACTCAACTTGCCGCTTTAATGTTACTGGTGTTAAAGGTCGGGGTTATTCAACAGCGTGTGACCGGTGAGCGTTTGACTACGTTGATTGGCGAGCTACAACAACTGCCTGGTCAGCTGTATGCCAGCTTAAACCTCGATGCGCCTATTAAGACAATGAGCGAGCATTTTGAAGACAAGAAAAGCTGCCTGTTTTTGGGACGTGGTCTCCAGTTCCCAATTGCACTAGAGGGCGCACTAAAACTAAAAGAAATATCCTACATTCACGCAGAAGGTTATGCCGCAGGTGAGCTCAAGCATGGCCCATTGGCGTTGGTCGATAAAGACATGCCAATCGTCGTACTCGCCCCGAAAGACAGTATGTTTGATAAGCTCAAAGCCAACATGCAAGAAGTACACGCCCGTCACGGTGAGCTATTTGTCTTCGCCAGTGAAGCCAGTCAAATGGTCGCAGAAGACCGTTTGCACGTGGTGTACGTGCCTGAAGTCTGCGAAGTCTTAGCGCCTATCGTCTATAGCGTGCCAGTGCAGCTATTGTCATACCATGTGGCTGTGATGCGCGGCACCGATGTCGACCAGCCACGCAATTTGGCAAAATCAGTTACAGTAGAATAAAGTTTACTATTTTGATGATTTTTTATGTCATTGAGTAATTACCTATCATACCAAGTAATAAAGATTCATACTGAGTAATAAAGATTCATACTATTAACCCCTGCTATTGTTGAGCGCAACATTAGCAGGGGTTTTTTATGCCCTCACAATGACTAAAAAATAGCTTATAGATAATCGTATCGCACGCTGTGTGAGTAAACCGTTAAGTGAAGACCTTTAAATATTAATCTAAATGCTAAACATTTTTCTAATATTTCGTAAAAAGTTAAATGACTGTGTATAAAAAATAGTGATACCCCGATCTTAAATGAGGTATCACTATTAGAAGTGTGCTTAACTAATGATTATGTTTAGCTATTTTAAAGGCGTTTAGTCTCTTTCTAGCACCACTCTATAGCGCGCGTTACCGCTCTCTAGGCGCTCAAATGCTTCGTTAATCTCAGACATTTTGTAGGTTTCAATCACTGGCTGAATATTGTGTCGAGCGGCAAAATCTAGCATTTTCCGAAGGGTGGATGGTGAGCCAACTGGTGAGCCTGAGAGACTGTTTTGAGCCATAATCATTGGCGCAGCCGATATCTCTAGCGGCGCTTCTAAAATCCCAACAAAGTGTAGCTTACCCTTTGGTCTCAACGTCTTAATAACCATATCCCAGTTCATATCTACGTTCACTGTTGAGATGATTAAATCAAAAGAGCCCGCGGCTTTTTCGATTTCGCTATCCTCTCTTGAGTTTAATGAGTGGTGAGCGCCCATCTCTTTTGCTTCCTCCATTTTTGACTCACTGGTAAATGCCGTCACTTCACAGCCCCACGCATTGGCAAATTGCAGTGCCAAATGACCTAAGCCGCCAATACCAATCACAGCCACTCTAGAGGTTGGCTTGATGTCGTACTGCATAAGTGGGTTGAACACAGTGACGCCGCCGCATAACAAGGGTCCTACAGCGTTAAAATCAAGCCCTTCAGGTATTTTAATAACGCTGGTGTCTTTTGCCCGTACTTTATCCGCAAAGCCGCCATGGTTACCAATGATCGTACCTTCTTGCTCAGGGCACAGGTTGTGGTCGCCACCGATACATAGATCACAAACATTGCAGTATCCTTTATGCCACCCAAGACCCACTTTATCGCCTAACTCGAGATGTTTGACGTGCTTGCCTTTTGCAAGAACTTTTCCGGCAACTTCATGACCACCTACAAACGGATACTCGGTCATGCCCCATTCGTTTTGCCACATCGACAAATCACTGTGGCAGATACCGCAGCTATGCACTTCGATTTCTACTTCATGATCACCCAAAGTGCCAGGGTCATATTGATACGGTACAAACTTTCCGCCTTTTTCTTCTGCTGCATATGCATTAATCATCGCTATTCCTTATTTTTTCGTATTTGGAGGTATGGGTTTATCGTTCTAGTAATTATTAAGTTAATAATAAATAAGACACGGATAAGCTACTGATAAACACAGTGCCATTAACATACAGTGCCTTTGACAAATTCAACTCAAGCGACTATAGCAAAGACGGGGTTAATGAAGCCACTCAACTTACCCGTTTAAGACTAACGTCATACAAATAACCATACTTAACGCCCATAACCTTAGTCGCTTGTCTCTCAACAATCTATATGACGCCTATTCAATTTTATAAAAGCATTCTCTAGTAGCGAATAGCGGACCCATAAAAAAGCTCAAACTGTCTCTGAATACAATTTGAGCTTTTTACGTTGAGCTTTTTACGTCACTTACTAAGGATGATTAATACTGTTAGAGCGCTATTTTTCCTCCGTCACTGTCTCTGGCTTACCATGCGGCGTGAGCCACTTAGCAAACCAACCTGACACATCATCCATCAAGGTGTAAACCACTGGAATCACCACCAAACTCAATAACGTAGAGGTCACCAAACCACCCAATACAGCCGCTGCCATTGGGCGTCTAAACGTAGGATCAGCATCTCCCCAACCAAACACTAATGGCAACATGCCAGCACCCATCGCAATGGTCGTCATAATAATAGGACGCGCACGTTTACGACACGCATCAATAATCGCTTCAAAACGTGCCAAACCGCGACGCTGAGCAATCAGTGCATAATCAACCAGCAAGATAGAGTTTTTGGTCGCGATGCCCATCAACATAATAAAACCGATCATTGAGGGCATAGAGAGGCTACTATTGGTAATAACCAAGCCCACAAAGGCGCCGCCAATAGAGAGCGGTAACGCCATCAGAATGGTAAAAGGTTGTAGTATACGACCGAATAGTAAAATCAGCACCCCTAAGATACAAACCACACCCACCGACATCGCAATCACAAAGCCACTAAATAGATCCGCCATGTTCTCTGCTTGACCTTGATCAATAATCGTAATCGAAGGCGGTAATTTTTGCATCGCAGGTACGGCTTTGACCGCTTGCACCAAATCACCAAGCTCGCCATTCGCTGGCTGAACTGTAATACTAATAGCACGCTCTCGATCAAGCCTATTAATTTGTGCAGGCCCTGTACCAAAGTCTAAGGATGCGACCTCACCCACACGCACGCCCTGTCCTGCTGGTAGTGAGCTTGGCACGTACAAACCTTCTAACTGACTAACGTTTTGCTTGGCAACATCTGGCAGGCGTATCACAATAGGAATCTGGCGCGTGTCTAAATTGAGCTTGGATAAACGCTGCTCATAGTCACCAACGGTCGCCACACGTAACGTCGTGGCGATGTCTTGTGTGGTCACGCCCTTATCAGCCATCGCCAATCGGTCTGGTGTTACCGTCAGCTCTTGACGCGGCAGACTGCGGTCACTGGTCACTGAGCCTGCACTAGGCAGACTTCGGATCTCTGACATAATCTGCTGAGCTGTCTGTTCAAGCAACTGCGGATTGGTACTGGTCATCGAAAAGTTATAGCCGCTTTCACCGCCACTCGACAGACCGACAGTAAAGCGAGCGCCGGGCACCTCTACCAATAAACGGCTAATTTTTCGTTCAATCTCTTGTTTGGTGCCGCGCTCTGCCCTTGGGGCAAGCACAATATCTAAACCTGCGATGTTCTCAGCCTTGCCGCCACTCGAGGTTGAGTCCATCGTCGCTTGCGCTTCCCCTACTGACGTAAAAATATTGGTCACTTCAGGCATGGCTAAAATACGCGCGCTTGCCAGTGCTGCTACTCGTTCAGTATCTTCTAGCGCCACATCAGGGGTCAGCTCAATCGCCACACGCGTTTGATCAATGTCATTATCAGGAATAAAAGACGTGGGTAATAGCTTCACAAGCGTCAGCGAGGCCACAAATAATATTAAAGTTGCCCCCATCGTAAGCCAGCGATGATGCAAGGTCCATGCTACTACTTTAAGATACCCATCCATCAGCGCGCTTTGTTTTTCAACATGCTTTTTTTCTGGTCGCAATATATACGCGGCCATCATGGGGGTAATCAGACGCGCCACCATCAATGACGCAAAAATCGACAAGGCTGCCGTCCAGCCAAACTGGCGAAAGAACTGTCCAACAATGCCGCCCATAAAGGCTGTGGGCAAAAATACCGCAATCAAAGTAAAGGTGGTTGCCACCACCGCCAAACCAATCTCATCCGCCGCTTCCATCGCGGCTTCATAAGGCGTCTTACCCATGCGCAGATGTCGTATGATATTTTCGACTTCGACGATAGCATCATCAACCAGTACGCCGATCACCAAGGATAGTGCCAACAGCGAGATGATATTGAGACTAAAGCCAAACAAATACATACCCAAAAAGGTGGGAATGACAGACAGCGGCAAGGCAACAGCGGCCACGATGGTCGCCCGAATATTGCGTAAAAACAAGAAAACCACCACCACTGCTAATAGGCCACCTTCAATCAGCATGCGTAATGAGGCCTGATAGTCCTCAGCAATTGGCGTTGCCCGATCATAGACTTTTTCGATACTGATATTGCCGACATCGGCCGTGAGCTTGGCAAGCTCTGCATCGACAAGTTCCATCACTTCAACTTCACTGGCACCGCGTGATCGGGTAATATTAAATGCCACCACGGTTTGACCATTTAGCTTGGCAATAGAGCTTGGGTCCACCGCACCATCCGTGATTTGTGCCATGCGCCCAAGGGCTTGCGTGCCGCCTGTAGGGACAGCCACTTGTAAGTCATTAAGCTCACTGGCACGCTCAACAGCGCCAAGCACTCGAATGGTCTGAGTGGTTTTGCCCACCTCTGCTTCACCACCTGAGCTGTCTTGCTGAATCCCTGCTATTTGCTGCGATAACTGTGTAATAGGAAATGTTAAGCCGCTGAGTGCGATTGGATCAGCGGCGACGGTAATCTCACGCTGCAGCCCACCAATACGGCTGACCGTGCTGACACCTGGGATATCAGAGAGTCGTTTGGTGACGGTATCATCCACGAACCATGATAAGTCTTCCACATTCATGTTTTCAGACGCGACAGAGTAAGTCACGACTGGAAACCCTGCGGTTGAGACTTTGGTAATAATAGGATCATTAGCGGCAGCCGGCAGATCGCCACGTACTTCGCCGACCGCTGACCGCACATCATCCACCGCTTCTTGGATGTCTTTTTCTAGGACAAATTCAGTAACCATGGTGGCTGCACCAGTTTGGAGCGTCGTCCTAATATGCTTGACGCCTTCGATGCTGGTGAGTTTGTTCTCTACCTTTTTGGCAATGTCATTTTCGAGCTGTGCTGGCGCAGCACCCGGTAAAGTGACCGTGACCACGACCGCAGGTAGGTCAATATCCGGAAACTGCTGCACCTTCATTTTCATAAAGCCGTATATGCCGCCGAGCGTCAGCAGCACAAACAGTAAAATAGCGACCAGTGGGTTTTTAATCGAGTAAGCTGAGACATTTAAACTCATGCGCGCGCCTGCGTGGCTGTGCCAGTGGTTGTTCTATCCGTCGTAGTATCTGCTGGATTGTCTGTTGAGCGCGCACTATTAACGATGCGTACCAAATCTCCATCATTTAAGAAACTACCGCCCTGTTGCACAATTCGACTATCGCTAGGGATTGGCTCTGAGACCGCGACACTATCGCCCAAGCGTTCGCCTAACGTGACTCGCTGTTGCTGAATACGACCGATTGTTTGACCGTTTTTAGTCGTTATGTTGGTGACCAGCATCACATAGTCGTAACCATCGTTGCTCACAATAGCGCTATTGGGAACCGTTTGTGTACTGGTACTGCCCAATAAAAATTCGCCAGTTTGATACATACCGGCACGTACTTTGGCATTGGCAGCTAAGCTGGCATAAATGGTAACCTGACGGTTGTTGTCTGCCGTCGGTGCAATACGGCTCACCTGCCCCATCACAGAATCGTCATCTGGCAAGCTCACGCGTACAGGAGTACCGATATTAATATCACTGACCAGCTTAGGGTCGATATCCGCACGCCATTCTAAAACGCCGCCTTTAATAATAGTAAACAATGGCTCACCACCGGCCACCATACCAACCTCAGCCATTTTTTCACTGACGATACCACTGACTGGCGCGACAACTTCGGCGTTCTCTAACGTCAACCGCTGCGTACTTAATCTGGCTTTTGCTGCCTGCAAAGCGGCTCTGGCTTTCATCTCGGCGGTGCGATAGCGGTCGGCCTCTTGTTTACTGATGGCATCAATATCTATCAGGGGCAAAACACGCGCAGCATCGGCGCTGGCATTGGCAAGCGTTGCCTCAGCCTCTGCAACGTCTGCTTCTGCTTGTAAAACTTGCTGCTCCGTGGCATCGGTATCAAACACTGCCAACACTTGGCCCGCTTTGACGCGATCACCTTCTTCAACCAATATACGCTCAATAGCGACGCCGGTCACTTTTGCACTGACATTCGCCGTATTTTTGGCATTGATCGTGCCATCAGCACTCAAGGTATTACCAATATCATCTTGGTTTGGCCCAATCGTTTCTACTGACAAGACCGCTTGCTCAGCACTAGCGCCACTTAGATTATTACCATCACTTGGCGCACTGTTAGAGGCTATTGAATCAACGTCGGCTGTTTCGTTATTACCGTCCCAATACTTGCCAAGCAGCACACCGATGACGAGCACCACTGCCAATACTGGTAACAACCATAATGGTAGCTTTGAAGCCGATTTGTGAGACCCTGAGTCAGACTGACGATAGGGTGGCAGCTCTGTTTCTACAGCTGGCTTGGGTTTGGTTTCTTTAAGATCGCTCATGATGACTCTCTATAAATACGGGCAATAATAAAATTAAAAGGTCAGACATGTGAGTGCTGATAAAAGAATATTCATACGTCACACTAATCATAAAAAATAACACGCCATTGGCATAACATCTAAATCGCTTTACTGCGCGGCTTATCTACTAGAGAAAACTCTCACTCTCTAAAGTGCTGTTTATTATTACAATATCCGATGAAGTTATTGAGAATAGCACATTCCTGTGGTCATCTTATTTTTTATAATTTACGTTTTATGTCAATAAATCACGCTAAATAGGCAAAGTAACATGGGTCAAAAAACAAAAAAAAGACCCTGTTTTATAGAATAAAGTATTGAGAGGTCAAAAGATTAGCACCCTAAAAACAGGCCAGCCCCATAACACAACGCACACCCTTAAGAATGTGCGTTATCATTAGCTAAGTACGTTATCTTTTGCACAGAATGAATTAGAAACGATAGCCGACGCCAAGATAACTAATGTACGGATCGATATCCAGATTAGACTTTGAGCGAATAAGCTCTTCACCTGCATCGTTTTTGACAGTGATAGTCGTCTCACTATCGAGTTTTGCGTAGGACAAAGAACCCACACCAAACCATCTGTCATTAAAGTCATAGGTAGCGCCAATTGTCAGGATAGGCGCAAAAGCACTCTCTGCGTCAACATCGACATGCATACCACTACTAGACTTTAGATTCTCTAGAGCAGCACCAGCTTTACCATCTTTGATATTTTGAATCTGATCGCCTGCGCGCTCTAAATCCTGACGAATACCATCATTAAGTTCGATATCATTAAAATAGGCGTACATGACCCCTGCCACGACATAAGGGCGGAATTTATTGACGCCAGACTGGCCAAATTGATACTGTATACCAGCGGCTGGTAACCACGCCCGCGCCGTTGATGCGACACCACTACCTTGCTCTAAATCGGTAATCGGAATGTCTTTTTTGATATCAAACTCTGGTAATCCTGAGCCTACCCCACTAGCGGTAACCTCGCCAGTGAAAGGCGCAAAGACCTGCCCCTTACCCATAATATCCACTTTTGGCGGCACACCAGCTTTAAACTCTACTGACCAGTTGTCATCCAGATAGTAGTTAAACAGTAAACCTACCGTATCGACATCATCGGACTCAAGGCCAGTCCCAGCACTGGTCCAGCTTTCTAAGCCATTAACTTTGGTAGTGCCTGATGCACCCAACGCTCCCAGATCGGTATTAGCAGGCAAGATACCTAAGAGTCCATTTACAGCTCCTAACGTTACTGCATCTTGATCAGGATCAATGACCTCTCTAACCGTTGAAACCCGTACGCTTCCATTATCTGCCACGGTACCATCTTTGATAGCAGTGGTGTTTTTTAACGCATTGGCATCACCTTGTGGCGCTGCATGCAACCAACCAGCAGACACTGAAAAGCGCTTAAAACTACCATCTGTCTTAAAATAGTCAAACTCAGCAAATGCAGCTTGACTAAATAACAGTGGGCTCACAACAGCGCAAGCGAAGATGAACGTTTTTTTCATGACACATCCTTGTATTGACATTCAAACAGTTAAATAAATAGTAAACCCGATCACTATTAAATAACCCCTAAGTGCACTAACAATACTGAAAACTGCTAACGTCCTGTTAGCAGTCGTTACACCCACAATTGCTGTCTTGCTGATTAACTCGTTGTTCTAAAAAATACGTTATGACGATCAAACATGAGCAAATGTGGAGGTCATAAAATAGCGATCTAGTATCATAAGCTGCCACACTGACAACCACATATCAATAATAATTAGCGAACACATAAGTCAATATTAGTTGATAAAAAATACTAAAAGTCCAGTTTATAAGTTTAGTCCGTAGAGGAGTTTGGATAAAAAAGGTTGATTCCACTAGCTCGACATTTATTATTTACACTGGCGCATACATGATTCTGACAAGGAAAGATAAAGGAGTGAATGAAACGTCAAAATAAAGCTAAAAAACCTCGGTTAGGCATTAGTATAACGACTCGCCTCTGGCATCCAGCGATGAATAAGCTGGCTGACATCAGCTTTGCGCGCTGGGTCTGCAATCAAATGCTTGGCCAACCGCTGTGCTATGGCAAATAGCTGCTCATCACGGATGAGATCGGCCAAGTAATAACCCACATTGCCCGTTTGCCGTTTACCCAACAGCTCTCCCGGTCCGCGTAGCTCTAAGTCTTTTTGCGCAATGACAAAGCCGTCTGTACTATCACGTAGAACGTTTAGGCGCTCAGTCCCCGTTTCAGACAAGGGCTTTTGGTAGAGCAGAACACAGTAGCTTTTGGTTGAGCCACGTCCAACGCGCCCGCGCAATTGATGTAATTGCGATAGACCCAATCGTTCTGCATTTTCGATGACCATTAATGAGGCATTGGGCACATCGACGCCAACTTCAATGACCGTGGTAGCAATCAGTAAATCCAGATGACCTGCTTTAAAAGATTGCATGATGGCTTGTTTGTCTGCTGATTTCATTTTGCCATGTACCAGCCCAATACGAATATTTAACCGCTCGTTTAAATCTTCATAAGTCGCTTCCGCCGCTTGCGCATCGAGCACACTAGACTCTTCTACCAGTGAGCACACCCAATATGCTTGCCTGCCAGCTTCGCAGTTAATCGCAATACGCTCAATGACATCATCACGGCGATTGCGGTCAATCGTCACGGTAGTAATCGGGGTCCGCCCAGGCGGTAACTCATCGATAATCGAGGTATCCATTTCGCCGTAGACACTCATCGCAAGCGTACGCGGAATCGGCGTTGCCGTCATAATCAGCTGATGCGGCGTACTGTTGGCCACGCCTTTATTGGTCAATGCCATACGCTGCTCGACGCCAAACCGATGCTGCTCATCAATAATAACCAGCCCCAATTTGGCAAATTGCACCTGCTCTTGAAACAGCGCATGAGTACCAACGACGATCTGTACCGTGTTTTCTGCCACCGCTTCTAACGCTTCACGGCGCTGCTTTGCGGTTTGCTTACCCGCAAGCCAACCCACCCCAATACCTAACGGTTCAAACCAGTGTTTAAAGTTAAGTAAATGCTGCTCTGCCAAAATCTCCGTCGGTGCCATAACTGCCACTTGCCAGCCGCTATCAAGAGCATAGCCTGCTGCCCCTGCTGCTACCAACGTCTTGCCAGCGCCCACATCCCCTTGTACCAGTCGCAGCATAGGGATCGAGGTTGCCATATCAGTCGTGATGTCTCTCATCACTCTTTTTTGTGCGCCCGTTAAGTCAAAAGGCAATGCAGCAAATAATTGCTCAGCCAATGGACTTTTAGTGGCACACTTGGGCGCCTTATGCTGATGCAATTGCTGGCGGCGATATAATAAACTGAGCTGATGAGCCGTCAGCTCCTCAATGATTAAACGCTGACAAGCAGCGTGCGTGCGCGCACTTAATTGCGTTAACAATTTATACTGCTGACCCGCATCGGTATAAGTGGGCGGCGTATGCAGTAACACCAGTGCTTCAAATATCGTCAAATTATAGACATTATTATTGGCCACCCTAACGGCTTCGGTAATGACATTATGATTGGCATCATAAGCCGTTGTATTGGTTTGATTGAGACTGTTATCTGGCACACTACGCGCCAATGTGGAGAAGATATCTTCTGGATAGTCTGGCTCTGTCGTAAGCGACTTAGTCGGCTCAAAAGGCACTAAGGGTAAGTCAGCCACGACTGAAAAATCTGCCGCTGTCAATAGTGTCATTGGCAGGCCTTGACTGCGCACGGTCTGTAATGCAAGCTTGATCAATGTGCGCAGCTTATTCTGATGTAAGCCTTTGACGCTTGGATAAATGGGCTGCAAACCTGTATTGGTAATAGCGGCGTTATCAGTAATGATGTGATATTCAGGATGATGCATCTGTTTACCATAACGACTGACTTTGACTTCACCGAACAGTTGCAACCATGTGCCTAGGCTCATGGTCTGGGCCAGACCACGATAAACCTTAAAGAAGCGCAGAGACATGGTGCCAGTATCATCATCTACCACCACTGTCATACCGCTGCGTTTGGCATCAACGTGTACCACACGTCCTGTGATTAACGCCGATTGCCCATGAGCCACCTCTGCGATAGACAATAATCGACTGCGATCCTCATAAGCACGTGGCAGATGCAGCAGCAAATCAAATATTCGTTTGATGCTCAGCTGTTCTAATTGTTCGGCCACTTTTACACCCACACCAGCCAGCGCAGTAACTGGCATATCTAACGCCGAGACTGGTGGCTCAGACCTAGGATAGTCTGATGGACTAATTGAAGAGTGGCTAACCGATGTGGGCATCAAAGATCCTAAAGATAAGGTTTTTAAACTTTATATACGCGACTAACTTATGTTACAACGTACCGTGTGTTATAAGCGTAATAATCAGTGCGCGATAAAACATGACTTCAGTTATATCATACCAATAACTGCTGTCTTCTTTGCTAGATTATGGCAATTATATAAGGTCTTTTTTATGCCTGCTTCTTTCGTTTCGCATCTATACCGTCATCATTCAGTAGTAACGCATGTGAGCACACTTATAGCATTGACACTATTTATGAGTGCTTGTAGCACAGTGACCCCAACGATTAAAGCACCTGCAATAGCGTCACCTAGTGTTGCGTTAGTTTTGGGTGGTGGCGGAGCCAAGGGCTTTGCTCATATCGGGGTGATTAAAGCATTAGAAGAGAACGGTATTACGCCGACGCTCATCGTTGGTACCAGCGTCGGCAGCTTGGTTGGCAGCCTATATGCCAGTGGCTATACACCAGCGCAGCTTGAGCATTTAGCACTGACGACGGCTGATAACGAGTTAACAGACTTTGTCTTATCTAACCAAGGTTTTGTCGAGGGCTTCAAACTCAGAAATTTTATCAATAACAAAGTGGATGGACGAGCAATAGAAGACTTCCCAATCGGCTTTGCGGCGGTCGCTGCGGAAAAGCACACGTTAAAAAAGACTGTCTTTACCTCAGGGAATGCCGGACTGGCCGTCCAAGCTTCCTGTAGCGTGCCCAATATTTTTATCGCCCCACGTATTCCAGAAAAAGTGGGCAAAAAATACATCGACGGCGGTGTGGTGAGCTTGGTACCAGTTGATAGTGCCCGTGCTTTGGGCGCTGACGTTATCATTGCTGTTGATGTGACCACTGCTAATAACCGCTCTTTTGCTCTCAAGCGCATATCAACCTTCAATTCAATGAGCAGCTTTTGGGGATTTTTAGAGCATAATATCACCACTCAGCCAAACACCAATCGCGCCTTATCAATGCGTCATGAACGGGATCGTGCTGACATTGTCATTACCCCTGACGTGGGTCACATCAGCTCAATAGATACCAGTCAGCGCCAAGCTTTGATTACCGCGGGCACGCAAGCCACGACTTCACAAATTTATGCCATTAAACAGTTAATCAAACAGAAATCTGACAGTAAATACGCGACTCTCTGATTTATTGATAAGCAGCCCTGATAAAAATCTCTAGATTTTGACGAAAAAAAAGCACCACAGTTTAAAGCTGTGGTGCTTTTTTGATTTTATCCATGACAATTAAGCAAAAAATTATATTAAACGTCTACTTACTTAACGCGCGCGCGATACTTAACCACGACTGTGTCATTGAGGCCCACACCTTCAAGATCCCAACGAACCGCTTTGTAATACTTCATTGCGACATCTTGTAGCTGATTATCAACCTTTGTACGTAGTGGCATACGCGCAAAATTGTTGCCATCGACACTGCCATATGGAAAATCAGGAGATACCGTCTTCAATAATTCTACTTGCTCAGGGATACTCATCGTCACTGTCATCTTACGGACTCGATCCGCATTGGTATTGGTAAAATACCCTTGATACTCTAAAACATTCCCTGATTGCAAGCGTGTGCTGGCATTTACAGGAACCAAAACTTCTTGACCATTTGCGTCCGTACTAATCAGTGACGCGGTAATTTTACTATTGACGGCTTGCGCACTTGAGTTACTGCTTTGATTGGCACTTGCCTGCATAGCCACTGACCCATCAACCGCTTGTTCTGGCGTCGGCAGCATTGCTGAAGCTTGCGTTACTACCATGGCACCGATGAGCGTACCAGCAACAACGTGAAACAAGCGATGGCCGCTCCAAGCACTAAATGGACTAGCAAATTGGTTATTCTTTTTCATGACTTTCATTATCCCTAGTTAATATATCGGTAAAACGCAGCTGGTAAAGCAATAGCGTTTAGCATAACAAAAAGCGTTTGTACGTACACTAACCCCGTGTAGAGGTTGTGTATATAGTCAATCCCTGATCAGCATTGATGAACACTATGAAATAAAAGATAGCTCATAACGGCGTTTTTTGCTATGGTAAATCTTTAGCGATAGGCATTTTTTTGCTGCGCCCTTTTTCTTTTTCTGACAATCACTGCTCCTATTATGACTACTAGCGCTATGCCACAAATCAACCCTGAATACGTCCATTGGTTTCGTAACTCCGCTCCCTACATTAATACCCATCGCGGCAAAACGTTCGTGATTATGTTTGGGGGAGAGGCGGTCAATCATCCTAACTTTAGCACTCTGATACACGATTTCGCTTTGTTACATAGCTTAGGTATCAAGCTCGTGTTGGTGCATGGGGCGCGACCGCAAATTGAGAATAATCTAAAAAATACCGGTATCGCCTCCCCACTACATCAAGACATTCGCATTACCCCAAGGGTCGCGATGCCCGCTATTTTACAAGCGGTAGGGGCGATTCGCTTGCAAATTGAAGCACAGCTGTCGATGGGACTGGCCAACTCCCCTATGTACGGCTCGCGCATCGATGCCATATCAGGGAATTTTGTCACCGCACGCCCTTATGGTATCCGTGATGGTGTCGATTACCAAATGACGGGGGAAGTACGCTCTATCGATGTGGAAGCCATCAAAAATAACCTTTTACACGACCATATCGTGATTTTAGGTTCAATGGGCTATTCAGCCACTGGTGAAGTCTTTAATTTACTGGCTGAAGATGTGGCGCTTAGCGCAGCCGTGGCACTGGGTGCTGATAAGCTCATATTTTTGGGTGAAGAGGCTGGCATCAATCACGACGACCGCCTGTTACGCGAAATGATTCCAAACGAAGTCGACCGCTTTTTACGTGATCGTGATTTAAACTGTGAGATTAACTACTTTTTAAGCTGCGCCAGTAATGCTTGCCGCCAAGGTGTTCATCGTACGCATATTATTTCCTATGCCAAAGATGGCGCGCTCCTAGAGGAGCTATTTACCCGTGATGGTTCTGGCACCCTTATTAGCCATGATCCTTATGAAGAAATTCGTCGTGCCAATATTGACGATGTGGTCGGGCTTATTGAGCTGTTATCACCTCTGGAAGAACAAGGCATTTTAGTCAGCCGCTCGCGTGAGCGCTTAGAGCAAGAGATTGATCACTATAGTGTCATTGAGCGTGATGGTATGATTTTAGGCTGTGCCGCCCTTTATCCCCTAGATGCAGACTCAGCAGAAGTGGCTTGTGTGGCCGTACATCCTGAGTATCGTAGCGGAAGCCGTGGCGCTGACTTATTAGCATTTTTAGAGCAACAAGCACGCAGTCATGGTCTGCATAAGTTATTTGTTTTGACCACTCGTACAGCCCATTGGTTCGTCGAACAAGGCTTTGCTGAAGTTGAGGCCAGCGCCCTACCGGAATCACGTCAAGAAAAATACCACAACGGTCGCAACTCCAAAGTATTCCAAAAAAATCTGTAACTAATGCCGAACTGACAACGCATTTATGAGCTACTACACTTTTTTAACAGACTGACAACACTCAAATGCAACCAGTTCATCCATAAAAAAGCCTTCATAGTCGCTATGAAGGCTTTTTATTCTCTAGCAATGCTTAGCTAATAATGCATTATTTTACGTCTAATAGCTCAACCGTAAAGATGAGCGTGCTATTTGGCTCAATACCTGCGTTACCCGCTTCGCCATAAGCGATGTCTGATGGGATATAAAACTCGTATTTACCGCCCTCTTTCATCAACTGAAGCCCTTCCGTCCAGCCAGCGATGACTTGATTTAATGGGAACTCAATTGGCTCACCACGCTCATAAGAGCTATCAAATACCGTACCATCAATCAATTTACCTTCGTAGTTTACTTCGACCACGTCAGTGGCTTTTGGTGATTGACCCGTACCAGCTTCGATGACTTTATACTGTAAACCAGAAGCCGTTTCTGTTACGCCCTCTTTCTTAGCGTTTTCGGCTAAGAAGGCTGCGCCCTTGGTTTTGTTTTCTGCCGCTTTTGATTCCATATCTTTAACAAACTTCTCTTCTTGCTCTTTTTGATACGTCATCAATACTTCTTGCATCTGCTCTTGCGTCAACGCGGATTCGTTACCTTCGTAACCATCACGGAAGCCTTGTTCAAAAGTGTCAAGGTTTAGATCACCGACCGCTTCTTTATTCCCTTCAGCCATCATATAACCCAAACTATAACCTACTTTTTCATTTGCTGAGCTTTGTTCGGTGATAGAAACGCTTTGAGCGGCTGTCTCTTGGTTGCCGTTATTGGTGCTACAACCCGTGATCAATAACATAGCACTCGCAAGTGCACTAACGCTTAAAGTAGTGATTTTTTTCATAAAGTACTCTCAAATTGTAAGAATAGTGGCGAGATGTCACATGCTTCTATCATAACAAATCTTAGTTTTAGGAGCCATATTTGGGATGAAATTATCGGGCGAATGTACAGTCTATGTAAATATACCTCATCATAATAACAAGTTATCACACAAATACAGTCTCACGTTAAGCTTTCTATCTTTAAAACCAGCAATACATAAGCTAAGCTGAATAAGTTAAGGTGATAAGTAATTGAGCGTAAATTTTTATCATGGTTATTTAGAGTTTGGTATTAACGCTATCAAGATGAGGCAAACCGATACTTTTGATAAGACTATATCCTCAAAAATTGTAATATCGCCGCCTAACTTAATTAAAAAATTACTATTTATTATAATCATCTATATATTGGTTCCGCTCACTAATAGCTATCTGCATATTTTTTAGCGGCTTTTATATGATGCTTCAAGGAGGATAAGATGAACCCAACGTATACATCGTTCAATGGTTATTTGGGTGGACCTATTGGTTCTATTATCGGCGCTATTTTAATTTTTATCATCGGTTGGTTGGTGGCCCTTGGCATCGCAGCTCTGGTCCGCGGAGTGTTAGCCAAAGTTAACTTAAACCAACGTATGAACTCGTCAACAGGTAAAACCTACGATCTTGAGGGGATTATCTCTAAGATTGTTTTTTGGTTTATTTTTATCATCGCGATCTCTGGGGCACTTAGCCAATTGAATTTAAACTCTATTTCGGCACCATTTGCAAATATGGTCAACCAAGTATTGGCGTTTATTCCTAACCTGATCGGTGCTATCGCCATTGGTGTGATTGGTTGGGTGGTGGCGACAGTTGCCCGCACAGCGATCAATGCAGCCCTAGCCAAAACGTCAATGGATGAGCGTTTGAGTGCGCGAGCTGGCGTAAAACCAATGAGCAGCACGATTGCTGATATGGTTTATTGGTTTATCTTATTGGTGGTTTTGACCATGGTACTTGGCCAGTTAGAGCTTGATGGTTTATTTGCTCCATTGACGAATATGGTGGATAAAATCTTTAGCTTTATTCCTAACATTATCATTGCTGGTGTGGTTTTCGTGGTCGGTTATATCATTGCGAAAGTCGTACGCGGCATTGTGACCAACCTTGTTTCTACTTTTAATGTACAAGAACTTGCGTCAAAAGCAGGCTTGAGCGAACAGAATAGCCTACCAAATATTGCGGGTTCATTAGCATTTTTAGTGATTATCATCCCAACTATTATTGCAGCACTAAACGCTCTGAAAATCGAAGTCATTGCTCGTCCGGCGACGAACATGCTAAACAAAATCATGGAAGCGCTACCAAACATCTTTATGGCAGCGGCTATCCTAGTGGTCACTTTCTACGTCGTACGTATGGTCGCTAACATTGTCAAAGGTCTAATCGAAAATACCGAGGTTAATCAGCTGCCAGCCAAGGTTGGCCTGCAAGAAACCATGGGTAACCAGAAAATCTCTGACCTCGTTGCCTATGCAATTATCTTCTTTGCCATGTTGTTTGCTGCTATCGCCGCCGCTGATCTATTAGGGTTTGAAGCTATCTCAGCCATCATCACGATGTTTATCGCTTTTGGTGCCAATATCATCTTAGGCGCCATCATTCTATTTATTGGCTTTTGGCTTGCCAATATCATTGCTGGAGTCGTTGAGCGTTCTGAGCAAGGCTCACAGTTTCTAGCCAATATCGTACGTGTATTGATCATGGGCTTGGTACTTGCGATGGGTCTCAAGGCGATGGGTATCGCTGATTCGATCGTTAATCTAGCATTTGGTCTGACACTAGGCGCTGTCGCTGTCGCCTTTGCACTATCATTTGGTCTTGGCGGTCAAGAAGCAGCCGCCCGCTTCCTACGCAAGATGCAGGATAAGGTAGAAGAAGAACGCACTGGTCTTAAAGTAAAAACCACGCGTCACACTAAGACCACATCAGACACTGCAGATAAAGTTGCTGATTCAGTTCGTGAAAACACGCCGACTGCATCAAGTACACCAACAACGACAAGCACGTCAACGACTGACTTGCGTACGGATGTAGTGGACACACCTCACGTTAATACTGATGACATTCACAACGATAACGTGGATGACAACAATACAATCAATAATGACAAATTACTGCCTGGAAGCGGTCTTAACGACGACTTCAATAATAAGTAGTTATTCATTATTCTTTAGTCTAAAATACAAAAAAGACAGCTTAAGCTGTCTTTTTTTATGGAAATAGAGGTCTTAAATCTTTGATCATTTTACTGATGAGTGGCCTCTAAAAAAACCACTTTGCTACAACTAAGACTCGCCTTTACGAGCAGGAATAGATAGCCTTTACGAGCAGGAATAGATAAGGGTAGCCGCACTTGAGACAATTTACTGGATTGTTTGCTTTTTACAAACGTTTGACCTGTTCTCGCCGTTTACGACGCTATTTGCTGTTTAAGTCGCTGCACGTGTTTAGTAAGCTGACGCTCGCGTTGGGTCATCGCAGCAACTGGTTGGGTCCACAGGTCGATGTCGATAAAGGTGTCGTTAGCCTCGGTGATAAAATCAATACCAAGGACGATGACGTGATGAGGCTCAGCTATCGGTAGTCGGGTGGCAACATCCTGCGCGATCTTTGCCCAGTTCAGCTGAATGACTTTTTTTACCCTGTTGTCCTTACCTATTGCCTTATCATCGAATGCCTCTATTATCTTGTGTGGCACATTGCTAATGATGAGATAAAATCCCTATTATGAGCACGGCAGATATATTTTGGCCACGAAAATTTAAGCTACATAAGCGCTATCAGACACAGTCGCTTTCATAGCAATGAATTGTTATGATGATATCAAAGCAATATAGCTTGTACGTAGGTCTTACAGTTATAGACTGCGCTCACGTACTCCTTGTAAGCTGTCCATCACAGGTACGTGTATTAAGACTATTTAATGACCCTCATATAATAACAAGGATTGAACATTATGAAACGCTTTAAAGAAAAAACGGTTATCGTCACAGGTGCAGGCTCAGGTATTGGCCGGGCAACCGCCATTCGCTTTGCTCAAGAAGGCGCCAGCGTTGTTTTAGTAGGCCGCACGCCTGAAACCTTACAAGCCACCGCTCAAGAGTTTCCGGAAGATCATTCTTGGATTCACACTGACAACTATCTGACCGTGACGTGTGACATTAGCGTACAAAGCCAAGTACAAGAGATGGTCCAGGCTGTGATAGATAAGTTTGAAAAGATCGATATTTTGGTCAACAATGCGGGCAAAGCCACGCAAGGAAAAATAACAGACCTATCTGCTGAGGACTGGAAATCCGCCATTGATGTCAATTTAAATGGGACTTTTTATGTCTCACAAGCTGTCATGCCGCATCTAATAGCAACTAAAGGCAATATTGTGAATGTCTCATCACTATCAGGGGTGGGCGGTGATTGGAACATGGCCGCTTACAATGCCGCCAAAGCTGGAGTGACCAATTTAACGCGCACTCTCGCCTTAGACCATGGACCGGATGGCGTTCGTGTCAATGCCGTCAACCCAAGCGTGACTAAAACAAACATGACGACTGCCATTCAAGACAATGAGGCGAAACAGGATAAATTCTTTGCCCGCTCTGCCCTTGGTCGTCTGGCAACGCCCGAAGATATTGCCGCCGCGATTACTTTTTTAGCGAGTGATGATGCGGCTATGATTACAGGCGTTAACTTGCCTGTTGATGGCGGTGTCAGTGCCTCTAATGGTCAGCCAAATTTTTAGCATCTCTGATATTTTGAATGGATAAATATTTAACCCATGTAACCTGACAGTAACCCCCCCCTGATATGTACTATCAGGAGGGGTTTTGGTTATTAAGCTCAGTTATTAAAGATCAGTCATTAAAGATCCGTGATAAACGTTTAGCCAAATAAGTGTCAGTAACTCTGCCACAACCCTTATTCAGCCGCGTTATTGATATCCTGTAACGGCTGCGATAAGCGCTCAGGATGTCTTGGTACTACCCCCTTATACTGAGCATAGATTTTTGGCAAATCAGCGTCGATATCGCCACTAGGATAGACCGGCGACATAAAACGCACCTCTTTGGTCTTATAGTCCATGGCCACGGGTAGAATTGGGACACCCGCGCCTAACGCTAAATAATAAAAACCTGTCTTCCAAGTTTCAGTGTATTGACGAGTACCCTCTGGCGCCAACCCTAAAAACAGAGGTTCGCCAGTTTTGAACTTATCAATACTGGCTTGCAGCACTGAACCTTTATTACCCCGATCAATAGGAATGACCCCTATCCAGTTTAACAGCTGCGCAAACACCGGCACTTTAAATAGCGTATGCTTAGCCATGATGCTGATGTTTACATCTAAGGCAAACAAGCTTGGAATCGCGTAAATTCCATCGACATTAGACGTGTGGGGCAGCGCCAGTACCACGGCCTGCGGAATATTAGGTATCTCACCCACATTGCGCCAGCCCGCCATTTTTAGCAGCATTGCTGCAATAACTGGCGTAAATTTACCGCCTCGTTTTGGGACTAAGTTACCCAGCTGTTTTTTGCTGAGCTTCGGCAGTATTTTAGAGCGTTTAGGCTGCGAAACAACCGTTTTAGAACCCTTAAAAAAACTTGATGTCATGACGGCACCGTATAATAAAAGATGCCTACATAATAGCATTAAGCGTCTGTTACCACGTTGAATTTTATCAGCTTTTATTACTTGCCAGCTTACGCATTTATCAACTGCTATAAATGGAAATCTAACAGCGAAAAGACTAATAAAGCTTTCTAAGGGATATTGGCCAAATTACCTTTATTCTCAAGCCATGACTTACGATCAGTCGCGCGTTTTTTTGCCAACAGCATGTCCATAATACTATTGGTCAGCACCATGTCGTCCATATCTAGCTGAACTAAGCGCCGAGTATCACGGTTCATCGTGGTTTCACGTAGCTGCTCTGCACTCATCTCCCCAAGCCCTTTAAAGCGGGTAATTTGAGCTTTTTTATTCCCAGGAACATTTTCTAAAATATGTTCCAGCTCAGGCTCATCTAACGCATAATGCACCTCTTTACCCACATCCACTCGATATAATGGCGGCATGGCGACAAATAAGTGACCGGCATCGACCAGTGCTGGGAAATGTTTGACGAATAACGCGCAAATCAGTGTGGCAATATGCAAGCCATCAGAGTCGGCATCCGCCAAGATACATACTTTGTCATAGCGCAGCTCGGACAAGTCGTCAGAGGCGGGATCGACACCGATCGCAATCGCGATGTCATGAATCTCTTGGCTCGAGAGTACCGTGTCTGATGACACCTCCCACGTATTAAGAATCTTCCCACGCAACGGTAGTATTGCTTGATAATGGCGGTCACGGGCTTGTTTGGCTGAGCCGCCCGCCGAGTCACCTTCTACTAAGAACAGCTCAGCACCATCGCGTAGATCCCCGCGACAATCTGCTAATTTGCCCGGTAAGGCAGGACCCTGTGTGATTTTTTTACGCGCGACTTTTTTGGCCGATTTGAGACGACGGCCAGCTTTATTAATCGCCAGCTCGGCAATTTGAGCACCCATATCAGCATGCTGGTTAAGCCATAAGCTAAAAGCATCTTTTGCCAGCGTCTGTACCGCGCCAGCCGCTTCACGACTCGACAAACGCTCTTTGGTTTGTCCAGAAAACTGCGGCTCAGAAAACTTAAGCGACAAGATATAGTTGACCCCATCCCAGACATCTTCTGCCGTCAGCTTCACACTACGAGGCAATAAGTTATGGATGTCACAAAATTCACGGAGTGCTTCTAAAATACCTGTGCGCAAGCCATTAACATGCGTGCCACCTTGAGCGGTCGGAATCAGGTTCACATAGCTCTCTTGAATGGGTGTGCCACCATCCGGCAACCAAGATAGCGCAAAGGTAATACCCGCACGCGCGCCATTTTTGGCTTCATGGTTATAATAAAATGGGGCTTCGGGCAAGGTTTCAAGACCATCAAGTTGCTCGTTTAAATATTCAACCACGCCATCCGTAAACTGCCAAACCACCTTTTCATCATTAATATCATCAGTGAACTCAATCGTGAGACCCGCGGCTAAAACTGCTTTAGCCTTTAAATTATGCTTGAGTTGTTTGACATTAAACTTAGGCGTGTCAAAGAAGCTGCCATCCGCCCAAAAATGCACTCTAGTACCACGTTTACGCTTATTTGAGCTAATGGTTTCAGTAAGAGGTGTCACTGCTGCACCGTTTTCAAACGCCATCTCAAACTGCGTACTATCGCGCCATACTGTTACTTCAACACGTGTGGATAGCGCATTGACAACCGAGATACCCACGCCATGTAGACCGCCTGACACCTCATAGTTAGAGGTTGAAAACTTCCCACCCGCATGCAAGCGGGTCAAAATCAGCTCAATCCCTGATTGACCAAATTCAGGGTGAATATCGGTCGGCATACCGCGACCATCATCTTCAACTGACAACGAGCCATCACTATGCAGCTGAACCTTGATGGTTTTTGCATAGCCCGCCAATGCTTCATCCACCGAATTATCAATGACCTCTTGCGCCAAATGATTGGGCCGTGTGGTGTCAGTGTACATACCGGGGCGACGACGAACTGGCTCAAGTCCTTCTAAAACTTCTAATGATTGCGCATTATATTGACTCACAAATGCATCCTTAATTGTTCACGTGCGTTTAATTCTATTGAACCATTATAACGAAAAACAGCGACATTAACGTTAATAGTCAGTCGCTCACGTCATATAATGTCGTCTATTTAACGGTTTACTCAAGCTTGGATTAATCGGCTAATTGTTGTAACAGTTTAATGACCATCGGTAATTGCTCATGAAAGTCACTAAATCGATGATCGCCCCCTGCTTGCACCGTCACTGCTGCTCCTTGGGTTTGGTAAAAGCTTTTAGACAATTCAGCATTTAATAGCTCATCGCCTGCTTTAATCAGGACAGCGACCTTGCTAGGATAGTTTACTGCCGATAACGGATGATTGGCAAACCACTGTAGATCCGCGTTGGTAATATCCCAGCCGCCTGCCGTTGAATGGATAATATGATCGTCGGACGATGTATCTTTGCCACTATCAGCAGATACGGCTTCATTGGCAAATCGTTGTAGGGTAACGTGTGGCTGAGTACTCGGGTTTAATAAAAGCGCCGGACAGCCGGTATGATTACTGACTAGCGTAGAAAAATAACCACCTAATGAACTACCTACTAATACCGTATTTGCCGCTCCAAACTGCGCGCTTTTAATACGCTCGCTTTTATTATTGGCACTTTCTATTAAGAACAGTATGTGATTAAAAACGTGGTCAGGCGATTGATTCAGATCAGGGCGTAATACATTGATATCAGGATGGTACTGCTGACAGTATTTTTCTAACAGCCTCCCTTTAGTAGAATTGGCATCGCTGTCCAATCCATGAATATAAATTATGTTCATGTCTCATCTCACTTATTAGTTTTGTTATGATTATCTTATATTGGCTAGTAAAGCTCAGCATAGCACCCGCCCAGTAAACATAGTAACAATAAAACGGCACACTATTATTCAGTATTTGCGACATAATGGGCTATGACAATAGTTTGCGCCAATCAAAGGAATGATAGCAATAGCGATGGAGCTACCATGAATCAACAGTTTGAGCTGTTCGACATTGACAACCCTTGTATCGGTGTCTGTCAAAGCAACAAAAAAGGCTATTGCTTTGGTTGCCTGCGCAGTCGAACTGAGCGCCAACAGTGGCTGAGTATGAGTACAGAGCAGCAACGCGAGGTATTACGGCTTATCGTAGGACGTAAACAACGTATCGAGCAAATGAGACAACGCAAAGGTGAGCAGTTGGGATTTGATTTTGAGGAAGAGTTTGAGATGGGTGAGTTGTTTTGAAGGATTAATTTTATGATATAAAAGCAGACAATCATATCAACTACGACTCGAACAACTTTTTCCGAGTTGTTCAAGCTCTATAATTTAGTCACTATGAAGGACTTTAATATAAATTTATTTTGAGCCATAACGCCTTGCTCAGTTGTGGAAAAGCAGTTGACTAAAACAATAAAAAAGTTAACTATTTTTTTGAGACATTTACTATATATATTTACTTCGAATCAGGTAGTTCTTGTGCCTTTTCTTTCAAGATTTTTTCAACTTGACTTTTGAATGAGTTCAATTGCAAATGAAATTGAGAATTCGACGCAATCTGTCCCATTTCAAATGCAAACTCACTCTGATTATCAGCTACAGAATGATGCATCCCTCTAACTATTGTAATAGGATATATATCATCAGATCGTTTAAGCTGAAAAACCTCTTTTGAAAAATTTACTTCTTCACTCACAATGTGAACCTCGTTATACCCTGTTTTTTCTTTTGGTTTCAACAGACTACCTATAGCTGAGAATGGAAGGTTATCATTTTTAACGTATCCAATATACTCCTTTAATTTAATTGGTCTCTCTAGAAACTGATTTAAAGAAGTTTCTAAATCTTTGAGAACTTCTTCGTTATCTCTACTTATAAAGGACTAGTCACTAAACTATAAAGAGTACGTACGCCATTAATATAATTGCCCATCCGCATGTTTTCATTCGCAGTGTGCTGATTATTGTCGGCATTTACTAGCGGCACAATGTCGAATGGCACTTGTAGGGCGTCCACAATCTCCGCTGTTGGCACAGTGCCGCCCATCATGCGAATACGTATTGGCGCAGGCTTTGCGCCAAACGCTTCTACCATCGTCTGATATGCCCATTTACCGACAGGTGCATCTGAGCTTTAGGAAATAACACACAAAGAAAAGCCCCTTGATACGTTAGTATCAAGGGGCAAATCAGGAATAGAGAGCTGACGATGACCTACTCTCACATGGGCGAACCACACTACCATTGGCGCTACGATGTTTCACTTCTGAGTTCGGGAAGGGATCAGGTGGTGCCATCGTGCTATTGTCGTCAGCAAAGG
>NZ_QQAI01000010.1:0-109656 GCF_021023115.1 Psychrobacter sp. CCUG 69069 | reverse complement strand
TAAAGTGTGAGACCATTTACCTTGAGAAGCCTCAAAACATTGAGCAGTTAGAGCAACAAATCCATGAGTACATTCATTATTACAACCATGAGCGTATTCAATTGAAACTAAAAGGACTGAGCCCTGTACAGTACAGAACTCAGTCCTTGGGGTAAACTAAACCGTCCAAGTTTCGGGGGTCAGTTCAATTTAAGAGGGCTTTTTCTATATGACAACTTTAGCAGGTTACTGACTTATGGTAGCAAATGTGCAACCGCATCACGCTCTTCGCTAAGCTCTTGCTCAGTCGCAGCCATTTTCTCTTTAGAGAAATCTGATGACACATCAACGCCGTCTACGATAGACCAGTCGCCATTGCTACAAGTGCAAGGGAATGAGTAGATTAAGCCTTCCGCGATACCGTACTCGCCGTTTGAGTAAACGCCCATTGATACCCAATCGTTCTCATCCGTACCTAATGCCCACGTGCGCATGTGTGCAATAGCAGCATTAGCAGCAGAAGCCGCAGAAGAAGCACCGCGAGCTTTAATGATCGCCGCACCGCGCTGTTGTACTTCAGGGATATAAGTGTTTTCGTACCACGCGCGATCAACCAAATCTAGCGCAGGCTTGCCGTTTACAGTGCAAGCGGTTAAATCTGGATACTGAGTTGATGAATGGTTGCCCCAGATCGTCATTTTTTTGATGTCATTGACGGTGCTGTCAGTCTTTTCAGCCAACTGTGCCATGGCACGGTTGTGATCCAAGCGAGTCATCGCAGTGAAGTTACGTGGATCAAGATCTGGTGCGTTACGCTGAGCGATCAGTGCATTCGTGTTGGCAGGGTTACCCACAACCAATACTTTTACATCACGACTTGCGACGTCATTCAATGCTTTACCTTGCGCTGAGAAAATCGCAGCGTTGGCTTCTAGCAAATCTTTACGTTCCATACCTGGGCCACGAGGACGTGCGCCAACCAGTAAAGCATAATCGATATCTTTAAACGCAACATTAGCATCATCAGTTTGGACGATACCCGCCAATAATGGGAATGCACAGTCTTCTAATTCCATGACCACACCCTTTAGGGCGTCAAGAGCTGGCGTGATTTCAAGCAATTGCAAAATAACTGGCTGATCTTTACCTAGCATCTCACCAGACGCAATACGAAATAGCATCGCGTAGCTGATATTACCAGCGGCACCAGTGACGGCAACACGTAAAGGCTGTTTCATTGACATTGAATACTCCCTAATTAATTATTAGATAATTCTAATGAACGATTATCATTTTAGACATCGACTTGTTTGCCGCATAGCAGCATGTATAAACCGAGAGCTAGTGTAGCACTTCGTTCGGTAAATCGTCTAGAGACAATGAGACGCCTACTGCTCATTATATTGTTACATTTTATACGGGAGGTGTTTTAAAACAATTGAAAGTTTATACAGATAAAGCGCTGGAGACACTTAAAAGTTGGGTAATGTTCGCTTGTATAAACCGTATGGAGATCGGCAACACGCTTAGCGTCGGCAGAAGATATGATCCGTTTTTACTTAAAATTATCCCAAGCAGCCTCAGGATAAACAGTAAAAGCAACTATCAAAACAACCTTAAAAGCAACTGTAAGTATGAAAGAGCCGTAAAAAAAAGCCGTAAAAAAGATTATTTACCGCCTGAGATGACAAATTTACTGCCACAGTTGTCCACAACATCATGACAAGTACCAAATCCGCTGCCCTCATAACAAACATGGATTTCAGTCAAAGTTTGCTGACGGCGATTGCCTGCCTGACAAACCAAGTCAATACTAGCCGAAGACATGCCCCTATTTAGGTGGGTCATTTGATTGATAAAGCGTGATTTAGAGACCGTATAGCTGTTACCAGTGTTCAACTCAGCCGGTAGTTTTAACGCACCAGCATAGTTGGTAATTTGTCGAAAGTAACTACTGGCACTAAGCGGGCTACAGATACCATAGTGCTGCCATGCTTGGCTACGCACTGTTGTGTCTGGCATGACACGGTTGACGACTTTTAGTTGTAACGGCGTCAGCCTCGGTTCACTTCCACGTCCACAGCGCTCACCATACCCCATGTCCAAACCTGACACCGTTAATGAATAACCTTCTAGACACTGACGCATACGAGCCCGCGTTGGCTGTAGACTACATAATGCCGGCGTCATCTCAACCATTAATACACGCTGTCCTGTTTTGACAGTGCTAGCAGCTTGTGCTGGCAGCAGCATGACACCTTGCAATATTAATAACGTGCCAATACTCATGGTAATATTCATATAGCCAGTAGGCTTTTTGCCTATCAAACCCGCGCGTGCTGGCGCTAAGAGCTGGATAGGTTTATTTTTGAAAAATATTGTCGATTGATTAAGGTTTGGGGTCAGGTTGACGGGCGAGCGTCCCTGCACCTGAACAGATGAGAGACGGCTCACTTTTGACAATAGGAACAGACGTAAATATTTTTTGATCATAAGGGCTGAAGGCATCTAGCAATGATAGAACATGGACTATAACTTAGATCGTAGCGCGCAAGACTAAACACGCACAAACATAAGAATAGAGCTAACAAAAAATATGGGTATCGATTGATCAGCACGAATTAAAGGCACTAATTAACGCAATGGTAGCAAAACGTTTTTTTTAATCCATAGCAGAAACGTAAACATTATCATTATCATCAGGAAACAGTCTAATATGAACATACAAATAGACCACTAAAGATAAATCGTTAGTGGTCTATGGCGCACAAAGCTGTGGCTATCAGAACGTGGCAGGAACCGTGCCCATACGCTGACTAATGGGTTGATGACGGCCTAATAAGCTACTATAAATAGTGGCATTTTCCATCACATGTTTGACATAGTTGCGCGTTTCAGGGAACGCTATCGACTCAACATATTGGTCAGCTGCTAGTGATCCGTAGGCGGGCTGCCAGCGCTTGGCATTGTTCGGTCCAGCGTTATAGCCAGCCGTTGCTACCGCAGGTTGCTGGTTCAACCTTTTAAAAATATCACCCATGTACCAAGTACCATAACGGATATTGGTATCGCCACTGTTGGCGCGGCTGGCACTATAGGTCTCGCCCAAATGACGGGCAACGTATTTTGCAGTATCCGGCATGATTTGCATCAGACCACTAGCGCCAACATTTGAGCGCGCTGAGGTCACAAAACGGCTTTCTTGACGCATAATGCCATATGCCCATGCAGGATCAATACCTGCCGATTGACTATAACGTACCACAGCATCTTGGTGCGGCATTGGATGCGACAAGGCTAAACTATCAACTCTATCAGTATTATCAATGGCATAAATCGCACGGTCGAGCCAGCCGAGATCATAGGCTTGACGAGCCGCAGCTACGATTAAATTATCATCACGATTGTCACGCGCCTGCTTCACCGCCCAGTTCCACTCGCGATTGGCATAGGCACGGCTAACATCCGCATTATATAAGGCAAAAGCACGAGCGAAGTTTGCATCTTGCATGACACGCGCACGGTCGGCATTACTGACATTTGGTAAATGATGACCACCCAAACGACTGGCATCAAAACGCTGACCGATTTTATCTTTTGCCATCAGTCCATAGTAGTCGTTACTTTTTGCTAGGTTCTGATACATTTTTTTAGCGATACTGCGCTTATTGGCATTGCTTGACTGCTCATAAGCGCGTGCCAGCCAATACTGCCACTGATTGTCTTTTTGGGTTTCACTATCCATCTTGGAGATAGCTTCAACGACATCATCCCAACGCCCAAAGCGAATCGCCGCCATGGCATAGTCTTCCGCTTCTTCAAAGTTAAAGTCATCGTCTAAGCTGTTACGAAACCAGTCAACCGCCTCAGCGCTAAACCCATCATCAGTGTTATAGTTCATGCGCTTCACCCCAAGGATGCGATATGCATAACGACGGGTATCATCATTCAACAGTCTAACTGAGCGCTGGTTGTCTTGCTTGATATCAAAATCTAACTGGAGCGCGGCTTCACGATAAGACTTATCAGCCACACGTCCCAATGCATATAAATACAAATATTGGTTGGTTTGACTGGCAGGCTCACGGCCAAAACGGCTAAAGAACGAAGATGGATTCAGCTGAATGTCACTTAGTGCTGAATAAGCAATCGGTGTACCAAGACGTGATGACAATGCCATGATGTCACCAGTCTTACCGATACGTAGCATACGCTTAAGACGAGCCGCCCTATCTTGATTGCTAATCAGCGCGTTATTATTCATCTCCATCGCCAACTGCTCACACAAGGCTGGCTGTTTCATGGTCGTGAGCCAAACATCTGACTTCGCTGCCATGGCACGCATGGTATCACCGCCGTTATTAAACCCAAGCGCCACGGCACAGCGCTCGCTTGCATCAGCATTGGTAATGAGATTTGCCACTTGTCTGACAGATGCGTAGTCATTAGAACCCGCTTTGGTTTCGGCAAAATCAGCCACCAGCTTTTCTGCCATCACAGTATTGGGATACTGGCGCACAAACTGTGACACAGCAGCCGCACTTTGCGAGTTTAGGTCTAAATTCATCCGCCAATAAGTCGGATACATGGCAAACAAACTGCCACTCATGGCTTGCTCATAACTGTAAAGGGCACTAATGTCGCCGCGCTCTGCCGCAATAGCTGCCGCGGTAAATGAGCTTGCACCACTATCTTGTTGATAGCTGCGGTCTTGCTGATAGCCATCTTGATCATCGCCCCACAGCTCGGCACAAGCAACTTGCGACAATCCTAGCGCACTGACTGCCGTCGCCAAGCTCAGCGCACTCACTCTTAGCCGACTTGCTTTGAGGCGCTTTGAACCATCCTTTTGATCAGTCGACTCTCTATCCTTGATGCTATGAGCAACGCGCAACTTTGTCATATTGTCTCTCTTTATTATATCACTACACATTTATAAACCACGAATTGCCGAGTACCGCTAAGGCTATGGCGCTTATCATACTATACTCGTTGCACTTTCAACCATCACCTTTACCTTCCGTTAATAAATAGGACAGCGCGGTGTAACATAGAAGTGATAGTGGTGGGTAGTTTTTACTAAAAGCGCTGCTACTCCCAGTAAATATTTGATACTGTTATGAATTATCTATGATAATGACCCTAAATTGCCCGTGCTAATTTTTCACATTGGGAGCGGGTTGTGATAAAATACGCCACCTGTTAATCGGCTACCCCGCTATATTTTTAGTCAATCATGGACTTATCCTTATGAGTGTTACTGTATTTAATCCCCGCATTAATAATGACGCTGCTGTTGCTAAAACAACTGCTGCCGCGCCTGCTGTCACTGCACTCAAAGAACCAAGTTCAGCGCCTAAAAAGGTCTTTGTCACCACTCAGGGCTGTCAAATGAATGTCTATGACTCAGGCAAGATGCTTGACGTACTTGGTGACTCACACGGCATGGAAGTGACACACGATATCGATGAAGCCGATGTACTACTGATGAACACCTGCTCTATTCGTGAAAAAGCGCAAGAAAAAGTCTTTTCAGAACTGGGTCGCTGGCGCAAACTAAAAGAAAAACGTCCCGACCTAGTCATCGGGGTTGGCGGCTGCGTGGCCTCGCAAGAAGGCGATAACATTCAAAAGCGCGCCCCATACGTCGATATGGTGTTCGGCCCGCAAACCTTACACCGTTTGCCAGAGCTATATGATCAATCGAACGAGCAGCGCGATATCTCTCCTAAGCACCGTATCGGCACCATTGACGTATCCTTCCCAAGTATTGAAAAATTTGATTTCCTACCAGAACCAAGAGTAGAAGGCTATAAAGCCTTTGTCTCCATTATGGAAGGTTGCTCAAAATATTGCTCATTCTGCGTCGTTCCTTATACCCGCGGTGAAGAGTTGTCGCGCCCACTTGATGATGTGTTGGCTGAGATTGACAGCTTAGCAGCGCAAGGTATCCGTGAGATCAACTTGTTGGGCCAAAACGTCAATGGCTATCGCGGCGAAAAAGACGATGGCAGTGTCTGCCGCTTCGCCGAGCTATTGCACTATGTGTCGCATGTCGATGGCGTTGAGCGTATACGTTATACCACCAGCCATCCGCTTGAGTTTACCGACGACATCATTGACGCTTATGCCAAGCTGCCAGAGCTGGTGTCACATTTGCATCTGCCCGTACAAAGTGGCTCCAATTCGATTCTTGCTGCCATGAAGCGTAACCACACCATTGATGTCTACATCAATCAAATTAATAAACTAAAAGCCATTCGTCCCGATATCCACTTGTCTAGCGACTTTATCATTGGCTTCCCAGGTGAGACAGATGAACACTTCCAAGAAACGTTGAACTTGGCAAAAGAATTAAACTTCGATCATTCTTACAGCTTTATTTATTCTAAGCGTCCGGGCACGCCAGCGGCAGAGTTGCCAGATGATGTTAGCTTCACAACCAAAAAAGCACGCTTGGCTGAGTTCCAAAAGGTTATCATCGACTCGACACTTGCTAAAACGCATGAAATGATCGGTACCACGACTCGCGTGTTGGTTGAACAAGTTGCCAACCGTCACCCTGATTGTTTAATCGGTACGGCAGACAATACACGTACGGTTATGTTCCCGTACGATGAAGAGCAAATGAATGAGCTGCTCGGTAAAATCGTTAGTGTACGCGTTACTGATTTTGTCAGCCCGCATATGGTGAAGGGTGAGCTAATCGAGGTCTTGGCTTAAATGTTTACAAGCTGAATGTGCATCAATAAAAAAGCCGTTTACTATGTTTATAATAGTAAACGGCTTTTTTATCGCCAGTTCGACGTGTACTTTCTCACATAAATCTGTAAAAAATCCCTCATGATCGTACTGTGCCGCTCTCAAAATGAATCGACTGTATCTTAAACCATAAAACTATATCTTAAACCATAAAACTGTTTACAACTTCAACCAATAGCGCAGCCGCGATCACTATAAATATGACACCGCAACCACGGTTAAGCCAAGCCAAGCGACTGCCAACATCCAGCCAGCTTGCCAGCTTCTTACCGCCTAAGGTGTAAACAATCTGCCAAATCGTCTCACTGAAAAACAATCCGATGGTCAATAAAATGTATTGTGGCCATAGCGGCGCGCTAAAGTTGATAAATTTGGGGAAGAAAGCAGCAAAAAACAAGATGGCTTTTGGGTTGGATAAAGACACCCAGACACCCGTACGAAACAACGTCATATTACTTGGGGAAAATGTAACCGCAGCACTAGAGAGCGAGCGCGGTTTGGGGGTGTCAGCTGTAGCTTCTTCATAGGCAAGATAGTCAATGGCCACTTCCTCGCTCATCTCGCGCGCATCCTTCATCAAGCTACCACCAGCATCACGCCACGAGCTGATCCCCAAATAAATCAAATAGGCCGCTCCTACCGCCTTGATAATCGTCAGCAACCAAGGCGACTGACGACTGATGACATCCAAACCTAGCAAAGTTGAGAGCAGTAAAATAAACAAACCAAGACTCAAGCCCGCCAGCGTCCACAGCGTACGCTTCACGCCATAATTCATCCCATATTGAAACGCTAACAGCATGTTCGGACCTGGGGTCGCTGAAATCAAAAATGTACTTGCAAAAAATACCGCAAACAGATGCCAAGACATCAGCCAACCCCTACGTCGTTATTTATAAAAAATGTTAAGCAATCGAGTTACCGAATATCAAAAATGAACAGCGCGCTTTTTATAGATTACTTGAGCGTACAGCTCGTGAGCAACTTCTGTAAAAATTCATCACAGCGTGCCATTTCGCTAAGCTCAACATACTCATCCGCCTTGTGGGCTTGTTCAATACTACCAGGACCACAAATAATCGTTGGAATACCCGCATTGGTAAACTGACCACCTTCCGTCGCATAAGCCACTTTGTGACGGTCATCGTCCCCCGTTAGAGCGGCTATTAACGCTTGTAGCTCAGCGCTATCGTTATCGGTCATAGCCGGCACGCTTTCTTCTTGCATCAGCTCAATCCCCGTCTCTGGGGCACGCGCTCGCATTTGTGCGCTCAGCTCTGCCACCTTCGCTTGGATCGGTGCTAATATATCGTCTTGCGTCATATGCGGCAAATTGCGGTAATCAAAAGTAAACTCACACAGATTGGGCACAATGTTGGTCGCTGTACCACCGTGGATGGTGCCGACAGATAAGGTCGAATAAGGCACATCAAACAGCGCATCATTGTCTTCGCGGCAACTTATCTCTTCTGCCAAAGTATCGACGTACCCGATCAAACGACTGGCATAGCTGATGGCATTAACCCCTTGCGCCGTCAGTGATGAATGCGCAGACTTACCATGTACGCGGCAACGATATACAGCAATGCCTTTATGGGCGACCACCATCGCCATATTGGTCGGCTCACCCACGATGCAATAATCAGGCGTAATACCGCGCGCTTTTAGATCGGCTAATATCAAGGGTGCACCTAAGCAGCCCACCTCTTCATCAAATGACAACGCCAAGTGCAATGGACGACGTAGCTGACCGCTGTTTGATAACTGTACAGCCTGTGGCAATAGCGTCAACGCACAAGCGATAAAGCCTTTCATGTCACAAGCGCCGCGCCCGTATAGCTTGTCACCACGGATCGCCGCATTAAAAGGATCTGATGACCACTCTTGACCATCAACTGGCACCACATCCGTATGCCCTGATAGTACCAGCCCATTGTCTACTTTATCCGCGTTTTCTCCTGATGGCACGGTCACAAATAGATTGGCTTTATTTTTGGCCTCATTGAAGGTCAAATCTACCGTTAGACCCAAATGCTCACAGTAGCCTTGCACGTCTTCAATCAAGGCTAAGTTTGAGTGCCGACTGACGGTATCAAAGCCAATCAGACGGGTTAGCCAATCGATGCTTTGTTTAGGGTAAGACACATTTTTTAGCTGATTCTTGTTGAGAGAATTCATGAAATATCCTTATCACGATGTAAGATAAAAAGCGAGTCTCTTTGTCTTATCAAATCACATCATTTACGATGGATTGTTTTGGTTCATCGCATCGACGACTGGTGGCATTGGTTTTGGCAGCTTACCTTCTGCTTGTAGCTCTTGAGTCGTTTTGGCATCGAGAGCAAGTCCAGATATGAGGGCGATGTCTTTGACTGGCTTACGCTTACGAGTGGCAAAGCTCACTGGCACCATACGCGCAAACTCATAGATATATAGATAGGACTCTTCACCACCTTCAAAATCTTCATCGTCTTCAAGGCGTATCGCGCCAATTTTGGCCAAATCCGAGAGCATCTCATTTTCTTCACTGGTGAGACGGCAGTCGGTAATGCCAAAGCCGGTCATAAAACCATTCGCCCACTGTTTCAATGCCATCACGCGCTCGTATAAATCGTGTTCATCATCAGGTATCAGCGGCATATAAGAATAGGCATCATCTTTGTCTTTAAGCTGAAACACGGTATCTTCCGCTTCTTCAGCCAATAAGGTCAAGGCAGGCTCTGGTAATGGCGCAAAACTCAACTCCTCAAACACCTTCGCCCAGACCTTTTCGTCAGGGGCATTACAAGCCGTCATCAGCCCTGTCATCAAACCGTGTACCTCACTGATAGACACATCAGTCCAGTCATCAAAAGCGGTCAGCCAAGTATTCCAGCCAGATATATTGTCATTCATAATAGATGTCCTAGTGATTGATTATTGCTGAAAAAATAGAAGTAGACGCCGTGCAATGTCACTGACAAAACCACGGCTAGTAACCGTAAAAAGACCAAGCCTAATACGTGTAATTACTTTGTTGATATAGATATTATGCGGTCACCTATGGCATTATTAAACGCAGAAAACAAAATTCATCCACGCTTACTTGTTAAGGATAAAAACTGACTATGTATGATCAACTTAAAATATTAGAAAAAATGGTACTCGACATCAAAAAACAGTATCAGCTTGTCAGTGCTGAACTTAGCAGCCTTAAACAAAACCCTGTTACTGATCCTCAAGAGCTTGCCGCCCTAAAAACCAAGCTCAATACCAGCCATACAGAACGTGACGGTGCCAAAAAACAACTAAACGATCTCGATAAACGCTACCAAAACCTTGCAGAAGCGCATCACATGATTGGTGAAGAGCAAGACAAGCTGCAAAAACAGATCAGCCAACTACAACAACAAAACAGCGAACTGCAGCAGCAAAATAATGAGTTAAAGCAGCAGTATCACGATATCAAACAACAAAACAGTGAACTACAAAAAAAGAATCAACTGGCCGCTGAGCGCACACAGGTCGTATTAAAACGCTTAACCCGTATCGACCAAGCAGAAGGTTAATGAGTCATCAAAATAGATAAAAAACCTATCCTTTATCGAATGGTGCCACTCTACTTTTACTACCTTATACCTCACCCTTTACTGACTAAATATTGTAGGATTTATCATGACCGATGACCAAAGCAAATTTATAGAAAAACAGCCCAAAAACCCTCAAATCAAAGACAACCAAGCACAAAGTACAGGACTGCAATCGCAGCCGACTAATAAAATGACCAAAAATCCTGAACCCCAAATCAAAAAAGTAGACATTGCGATTGCGGGCGTGACCTATCCAATTTTTTGCCCCGTACACGAACAAGAGGAGCTGCTTTCAGCGGTCTCTTATATCAATAACTATGCCCTGGAACTAAAAAGAGACGCCCCTAGCCTCAGCCAAGAAAGCATACTGGTACTGTGCTGCTTGAATCTGTATGAGAAAATCGACGCAAATCAAAGAAGTGAGGAAGATCGCTTACAGCAAAACAAACAGTCTGAAGCCCTACTCAATAAAATCATGAAAGACGCACAGTCTGTTCTGTAAGTCATATTGATACATCGAACAAAGAAGCGCCTAGCCAATCAAGCTAAGCGCTTTTTTATGCCTAATCGATAACCCATCTGTTTATACAATCGATTGAATTGAATGCTGAGATAGCGCCGCTACTGGGACAAATTTGTTGCCTTCTCTGTGTTCACAGTATATTATCCCAATAGCCCGTAGTGCTCAACGTATAGCCCTCAACATCTCGATTTTATATCGAACTTCCTATACGTTAGGTTGATAGACCTTACCTGCATGAAAGTCGGCCTGATGCTCGTAATTGCAAAAGAACAATTCCTTCTTACTGTCAATACCGCTCTCATCCGTTACGGCTAACTTTGGATTGGTCTCGAGTACACCGCGATATTCTGCCAAGCTATTGCCGCAAAAATCGCAGGTACGCGGGGTGGTGACATCGCCTTTTTTTGGCATCATGCTTTTGGGTGGACGCGGGTACATAAACTTATAAAAGGCCCACATCACCGCCCAAATCATAAGAATGACAATAATAACACCAAACACGGCAGTACTCCTTCGGGTATAAGTTAGCGCAGTAAGGGATAAAAAACTGGCCATACAAAGCCAGTTTTTTGTATAAACAATCCATTAAATCAGTGATTGGTTTTCAGCAGATTATAACTGTAACTCACTGATATCAGCCACCGTTAAAAACAAGGCGCGAACCTGCTTTAGCAATGCTAAGCGATTATTCTTCAAAGCATCATCTTCACTATTGACCATCACATTATCAAAGAACTGGGACAATGGATCATCTAAGCTGGCAAGCGTTTGCAGCACTTGCGTATAGTCCGCTTTTTCGAGTAGCGGAGTCACTGCCGTCTGCGCCTCACGCACGCTGCTGTATAAGCTCTGCTCAGCAGGCTCAGCCAATAGCGCCTCATCCACAGTGTCAGAGACACTCACTTCTGACTTGGCTAATATATTAGCCACGCGTTTGTTGGAGTCGGCCAACATGGAGGCTTGTGACAGTTCACTAAACGCTTGTACCGCCCGAATACGCTGGTCAAAATCAAGCGGCATATGCGGATTGATTGCCTGTACCGCCTGAATCGTATCAACGCTAACGCCTTGCTCGGTGTACATCGCACGATAGCGCGAGTTTAAGAACGCCATTACTTGTGTAAAGGTATCACCCATTTTAGCAATCTTACTGCCTTTAGCATCACTGTAGTTTTTAATCGCTTGTTCAACCAGTGCCACTAAGTTAAGGGGTAACTGCTTTTCGATTAAAATACGTAAGATACCGATGGCCGAACGGCGTAAGCTAAACGGGTCTTTTGAACCCGTCGGTGCTTGGTCAATAGCAAAAATACCAACCAGCGTATCCAAACGATCCGCCAACGCCAAACAAATCCCAATCGGTGTCTGTGGTAAGACATCACCACTGAACTTTGGCAGATATTGCTCCTCTAAGCTTGCCGCAACCGCTTCCGGCTCTCCGTTTAAACGCGCATAATAAGTACCTGCAATTCCTTGCAGTTCAGGGTATTCACCAACGAGTGAGCTTGCCAAATCTGCTTTGGACAGTATCGCAGCACGCACTGTCTCATCAACGCTAATCTCACGCCCTTGTTGTTGCATTAAGGTAGCAATGAATGCGGCAAGCTTGGCGATACGCTCAGATTTCTCCCAGATGGTGCCTAGTTTGTCTTGGAACACACGAGTTTTGAGGCTCTCTGTGAGCGCAAACAACGGCTGTTTTTGATCTTGTAAGAAGAAAAATTCGGCATCAGCCAAACGCGGACGCACGACTTTTTCGTTGCCTTCAATGATCTGATTGGGATCTTTGGACTCGATATTGGTAATAAAAATAAAGTAAGGCTGCAACTTGCCTGCTTTATCCGTTAGACAGAAATATTTTTGATCCGCTTGCATGGTAGAAATCAGCGCTTCTTGTGGCACTTGTAAAAAACGTGCTTCAAAGCTTGCCCGTAGCGCAATCGGGAAGTCAACCAAAGCGGTGACTTCGTCCAATAAATCTTGCGGTACGATGGCGTCAGAGTTAACTTCATCTGCCAACGCTTTGACTTGGTTTTTGATTAGCATTTGACGCTTATCAAAATCTGCCACGACTTTTAAACTATCGAGCAGCTGCTCATAATCATTCGCATGAGCAATAATATGATAGTCAGGGCTGTGGAAGCGATGACCACGGGTTTGCGTGCCCGTCTGGTGTCCTTGGATAGTGGCATCAATGATGGCATCATCCTGCATCAATACCGCCCACTGTACCGGACGTACAAACTCATCTCTTGACGCGCCTGAACGCATACGCTTTGCAATGGGCAAATTATCAAGCGCGGTTTGAAAAATAGCAGGCAGCAGCTCAGTGGTCGCTTGCCCATGAATGGTTTGCTCATAGCCGACATAGTCACCTTTATCGGTGTTTATGGTTGTCAGCTCGCTGGCGTCAATGCCCAAACCTTTGGCAAAACCCATCGCCGCACGTGTTGGATTGCCATCGGCATCAAACGCCGCTTTGATTGCTGGTCCTCGTTTTTGCTCAGTGCGATCAGGCTGCTTGTCGCTAATGCCCTGAATCTGAATCGCTAAACGGCGCGGGGCCGCAAAGGCTTTGATACTATCAAAGCTGATATCCGCGTCCGTTAATTGCTCAGTGACACTCGCTTGTAGCGCATCACGTAACGGCTTTAGGCTTTTTGGAGGTAGCTCTTCACACCCCAGTTCAAATAGAATAGTACTCATGGGATGCTCCTATTTATTGTTAGTAGATTGGTTATTAGTAGACTGATTGTTGTCAGTATTTTCTATTTCTAAGTCTTCTGTTGCCACGTCTTCTTTTGGCAAATACTTATCCAGCGCGTCTTGGCGATGCGCTTCATCTGCTAACGGGAAGCCCAGTTTGGCACGTGCTTCGACATAACCAAAAGCGACCTTACGCGCAAGCGTACGAACGCGTAAGATAAAACGCTGACGCTCCGTGACTGAGATGGCACCGCGCGCATCGAGCAAATTAAAGGCATGGGATGCTTTTAATACCATCTCATAAGCGGGCAACGGCAACCCTGCTTCGACCAATTTATCTGCTTGCTGCTCATAAAAATCAAACATCTCGCCCATCATCGGCACATCAGCGTGCTCAAAGTTATAAGTAGACTGCTCAACTTCGTTTTGGTGGAAAACATCACCATAAGTGACACGGCCAAACTCGCCATCCGCCCACACCAAATCATAAACGCTATCAACGCCCTGCACATACATGGCCAAACGCTCAAGACCATAAGTGATCTCACCTGTGACTGGGAAACACTCGATACCGCCTACTTGCTGGAAGTAGGTAAACTGGGTCACTTCCATACCGTTTAGCCAAATCTCCCAACCAAGGCCCCACGCGCCAAGCGTTGGTGACTCCCAGTTGTCTTCCACAAAACGGACATCATGCACCAACGGATCGATACCGATGGCGCGTAGTGAGTCCAAATACAGCTCTTGAATATTGGGCGGATTGGGCTTGAGTACCACTTGAAACTGATAATAGTGCTGCAAACGGTTTGGGTTATCACCATAGCGACCATCAGTTGGACGGCGTGACGGCTGTACATAAGCGGCATTCCAGCGCTCAGGACCTAATGAACGCAAAAACGTCGCGGTATGAAAAGTGCCCGCGCCAACCTCCATATCATAGGGTTGCAACACCACGCAGCCTTTATCGGCCCAATAATTTTGTAGGGTAAGGATTAAATCTTGAAAGGTCATCGGTTGGGGTTCTTTATCTTGTATCATCGGGGTTGTCGCTTCGGATGTCATAGTTTGGGTTTTCATAGTAAAGCCACTGTGGAATGAGTATGATTAAATAAATCTCTGATAGCGCTCGCATGGCCTATTTGGCAACGACTCTATTTGCCTGCTCACCTTACTAAAAATTGACTATTTTATCCATATTTACGACAACTAAATTTACATTGTGTGCATAAATACTCAGTTGTATCGCCTATTTGCACCCAAACGCTAAGGATGCCAACGGCCACAGTCACAGATAAAAAAATACCCAAACGCGTTAGCATCTGGGCAGGAGGAAAAGTATATCGTGGGCATCCTGATGGGTCAGGCTTTTTGTTTTTTAAGGAACTTATCTTTTTAAGGAAACTGCTTGTTAGAAAAATAATACTTTAAGGGAAACAGTTTTATTTAAACTTTATTATCTAAACCTTCTTTCTACAATAATTTTTCAATTTTACTACTGCATTCTTATTGATAAGATTGATTGGTCGCTTTTGGCATCACTATCCATAAAACAATGTAAATTAAGATACCTGGGACGGCAGCACTTAGCGACGAAATAATGACGAATAACAGTCTGACCCAAGTGGGTGACCAACCTGCATACTCTGCAATTCCACCCATCACACCGGCAATCATGCGATTGTTCTGTGAGCGATGCAACTTTGCTAATTTAGCCAAATCAACTACCTCTCTATCGATTATTTTGTTTATTTTTTCTAGTTTTTTTACTTCATTTTTTGTCTTTAGTTTTTAAGCTAAAGCAATCTTCTTAACTTGTGAATAATTATATCAACTATTAAGCATGTATCTGTTGAAAATGTAGGCGTACTTTGTGAGTTTATGCTACTCGAGCTTGCCAAATTCTGTCATAAAGCCTCTTAACTTGCTGATTTTAAATAAGTATTTCAAAATGTTTCAGAGTTGGTTTTATTGCTCAAACCTTACCAATTTGCGTTTGGCATTCTGTGATTTGCACATATAATCAAGCACATAAGCGGCATTTGAACTTCATAAAATGAGCGGTGTAAAAAGACGGACGAAAAGTTGACTGTCTAATCTGCGCTAGATTTATAGCAAACCACGTCTGTCACTGTTAGAAAAGTAGGGTCTGTAGTGTCTAAGGAAGTCAGCGCACCACTCCCGTTTACAATAACCTACCTGCAAATCCCCAAAAACCTTTATACCATGCTGATAAATCACTTAAGTTTAGATGAGTCATCGTTAAAACTACCCATAATCAGACAAAAAAGGTTAAAACAAGAATGGCTATATACGACACGGGATTGATGATTGGACACTTTGAACCTTTGCATCTGGGGCAGATGCGCAGCATATTGTATGCAGCAGGACAAGCAAAGAAACTACACATCGTTATTATGGCGCATCCATCACCGCATCCAGACTTTGCCATTACCTTACAAGACAAAGCGCGCTGGCTACAAATGGCCTGTGCAGATATGCCCTTCATTCACATTCATACCACGCATGAGATTGAGCTGCCGCTCCATGAGCATTTCGCTGATGTCAGTATTGATGTGACTGTAAGTAACGCGAAATTACAACGTTTGATGGCGGCGCTAGAGCTGCCATCAAAGACGGTATTATTCGTGGCTGATAACCACCCCCTGACCCAGAATTCGGTTCAAAATCAGCTACTGCTACAAGTTGTCACCACCCCATTGCAGCGTGAGTTTGACTCTTATGCTATAGCTTGCGACCCCGTCACGCATTGGTCAGCGATTCACCCGCAAGCGCGCGGAAATTATACCAAGACGGTGGCGATCGTCGGCGGTGAAAGCTCAGGCAAAACGACATTGGTACATAAGCTTGCCAATCATTATGGTGCCAGCTTTGCCCTTGAGATGGGTCGCCTGTACGTTGGGACAGACTTGGGCGGCAAAGAAGTTGGGCTTCAGTACAGTGACTATGGTCCCATTTCACTCAATCATGCGCAGGCGATACGAGATGCGGCAGCGGTGGCAACTGCCCCTGTCACCATCGTTGATACGGATTTTGTCACCACACAGGCATTCTGTGAAGAATATGAAGGCCGCCATCACCCCTTTGTGGCCGCTTGTATTGATGAGTTTCGCTTAGATCATACGATTATGCTGGATAACAACACGCCGTGGATCGACGACGGCATGCGCTCTTTAGGAACGCCTGAAGCCCGTGGACGGTTTGAGCAGCGGCTGATCGATATTTTTGCCCGTCACCATATAGAGCCATACTTGATTGATGAGCCTGACTATGACGCACGCTATCAGCAAGCATTACTATTTATCGATCAACATATTTACAATCATCATTGAGTCAGCCAGCGCGTTTTAGGCAACACCTTATTAAAATCAGTCATTATGTTAGGGAAAAAACTATGCGTATTCAGCTATTGGACAACATCACCGGAAAATGGGCGATACAATGGATTGTTATTTGGTTTATTTGCGGCGTCATTGCCTTATCCGCAGGCTTTTGGCTGACCACAGACCACACCACGCTTGATTGGTTTTATTTGGCGGTCTCGTTTATTGGTCTGGTGTGTGTTGTATCGCTGTCTTTTCGCAAAAACGTCATGGGCAATGGCTTCGGTATGGGCGCAACCGCTGGCGAAGTGATTGTGCAAGCGACCTCAGGTGCCGTGGGTTTGATGCTAGCACCACTTTTTAACTTCTTTACCCACGTCTATGGTATTTTTTATTGGTCCAAACATACGGATCCTGATGGCGACATGATACCCAAATCTGCTAGCAAAGCGGTTTGGTTAATTACCGCCGCATTCATTGTCATTGGCCTTGCTCTCTTCCCAACGATAAATGATTTATTAGCGAGCTACGGTTATGCGGTGGTAGAGGACGACAACAGTCAGTTCTTAGGATTTATTTCCTTTTTTTGGATCAATGTGATCGCTTTTGTGCTTTCCATCACTGCCCAAGCCGCGATGATTTTGCGCTACTCATTTAACTGGTGGCTATGGATTATCGTCAATTTTGTCTGGCTTATCGTTAACCTGATGTCAGGCAATTTTATCTTTGCCATTCAAACCATGGTCTATCAAATCAATGCGTTTGTTGGTCTTTATGAATGGTATCGCAGCGAGCAAGGCTAGTCGCTTTGTATCGTCAGCTAGCTTTTCAATATACGAGTGATTTTGACCACCATCGCGGATGGTATGGCCGATTTTGACTGAGCCGTCTATCAGATAATCTGGTAGATTGGCGCCATTAGTGCTACAACTGACTCTAAGAGCTATATTAATCCCAAGATTGATAATAAATGTCAGTCTATGGTTTCAACTACTAACAAGGAGGTTAGTATGTCTTATCATCGTCAAAAACGAATGTCTAAACGCACACTTGAGCAGTGGCTCAGTGAGTATTCTGTCAGTCACCAAAACCTGATTAACAAAAAAATCCATTGGTTATGTGTCCCGACTATTTTTGTCAGTTTGCTTGGCATGGGTATGTCGCTATCAGTCTGGTTTACCTTGGTACTTAGTGCCTTGGTATTGTTGTTTTACATGCGTCTGTCCACGCCGCTGTTTTTGGCGATGGGCATGTTTATTCTCATTTGTCTGTCAGTGATGGCGGCGTTACCATGGGGCTTTAAAATCTGGGCAGGTATTTTTATTGTCGCTTGGATTGGGCAGTTTATTGGTCATAAAATCGAAGGGAAAAAACCGTCATTTTTTGAGGACTTACAGTTCTTATTGATTGGTCCAGCGTGGGTCGCCAACAGTCTGATGCGCCGCAAGCCGAATTAAGGCGGGTTATGGTTTTAGGCCCCAAGAAAATCAATGCGTTGTTAGATTAAACCTTTCCTTATTTAGACGCTTTTAGATAGAAAAAGCGCGGCCCAACCTTTCGTTGAGCCGCGCTTTTTTACTTTCTTCTTTTGTATATCAACCACACCCATATTCTAAGAAGTTGTTTAGCGTGGGCCCATCATTTGAACTATGCACCAAACACTTTTAGGCGCTCATCGACTGGCTTAAATTCTTTATCACCGGCTGGCTGTTCAATAGCGCCAAACACCATTTGGGCTTTGAGCTCCCAGTCTGCATCAATGTTCCAAGCGTGAGCCACTCTTTCATCAATGATAGGATTATAATGCTGTAAATTTGCCCCAACATTGATACTGGCGAGCGCCGTCCAAATGACGTACTGATGCATGGCATTGGTTTGGGTTGACCACACTGGGAAGTTTTCCGCATATAAAGGCGCCGCTTCTTGCATGCCTCTAACGACCGCTTGATCTTCAAAGAATAGCACGGTACCAGCACCCGCTCTAAAACCAGCAACTTTATCTTTGGTAGATTTGAACGCCTCTTCGTCACCAACGATGACACGCAACGTCTCTTCGGTCATATCCCACAGTTTTTTATGGTCATCACCAAACAGTACCACGATACGCGTTGACTGTGAGTTAAACGATGAAGGCGTATGCAAGATAGCATGCTCAACCAGCTGAACAATTTCGTCATTAGCGACTGGCAACTGATCGCTTAGCGCATAGATAGAACGACGTTTCTCTGCTAACTGCTGTAGTGTTTGTAAATCTGACATAGTGCTTCTCCACATTATTGTATAAGTTATTCAAATCTAGTTGAGATTCTTTGCCAACCCCTATGGTTAACAAATGAGTGTAAAACAGGATGGTTAATTTGCGCCATTATGGAAATAATTCAATCAAAACCCTAGTTCATTTTTGTAAATAAACTTAACTATATATAATTTTCTGAAAGATAATTTAATAAGTAACCGCTAGTTAGTTAGCCTTTAAAGCCTATAGGCAGTTTTGGGGCAGGCAGACGCTCCATAGTAGAGTCAACCTCACCAAAACGCTCATGACCATTGTTCCAGTCGCTGATGGACTGTTCGATTTCTTGTTTATTGTCTGCGACAAAGTTCCACCACAGCAGCACTTGGTTATTCAAAGGCTCACCGCCAATAAACATGATCCGTGTGCCTTTTTTTGCAACCAGCTTGATATAATGGCGACCAGCAATATCCGCATCATGGAAGCGAAACAATTGATCTTTTTCGCAGATATTGCCCTCAGACTCGATCTGCCCTTCTGTCACCAAGATACCATACTCAAAGCCTGACTCTAAATGAAGCGCAACCTCTCCATCTTCTAAGAAATTCACATCGATACCGACCATTTTTGAGTATTGTATGGTCGGCGCATCATAACGCTCGCCTGATACACTGACATAACTCCCTGTCGTGAGAACCATTTCAGCGTTTTGCTCGCGCCAAGTGGGTAGCGCTGGATAATGATGAAAGCTCCGCTCAATTTTCTGATCGGTCGGTAGTGCAATCCACAGCTGTACCATACTCAGGCCATAAGCTGCATCTGGTGAGCCGCCAGTATCTGGAAAGACGCTTTGTTCCGTATGACTGATACCTTGCGTCAGACCCGTACCTGCTGTCATGACATTGACTTGGTTTTGGGTGATGACTTGTTCATTCCCCAAGCTGTCTTTGTGTAGCACTTCGCCCTCTAACATCCAACTAAAGGTTTGCAAATTGGTGTGCGGATGACGACCAACTTGCATGCCTGCCTCATCTTCAGCAAATTCAACTGGGCCAGCATGGTCCAAAAAACACCAAGCACCAATCGGTTGATGGCCTTTATTGGGTAACAATCGTGCGATTGGAATACCACCAACCTCTGCCAACCTTGGCTTTAGGGTTTTAATGCTCATTATGCACCTCTTATTATCAGCGACTGCTTAGCGTGTGATGTCACTAACACACATTAAGCTTAATAAACTACTCAGCGAGCACTCCCACACAGGGAGCTGGACACGGCTGATGGTCAATAGAAATGAATCTGTTAACACCCATATAAAGCCTCAGTGAAAAGCATTTAAAGCGTGATAGGCACTTCCATGACCAGTACCTTCGCATCTTCCTCTGTCACCATCGTAAAATCGCTCGTATCCCAAATGCCTAGGCCATCACGAGTGTCCAAAGTGTGACCGTTTACGACGACTTTACCGCGAATAACAAAAATATAAACACCATTGTTAGGATCTTTTAACTGATAAGTCGGCGTCACACCTTTGTCAAAATCACCCATGCTAAACCAAGCATCTTGATGAATCCACACGCCAGCATCGTCAACGTTTGGTGACAGTACTTGATTAAACTCATTCGGTTGCATGATGTCATCCATGCGCACTTGCTGATAGCGAGGCGTCACGTTCATGACATTAGGGATGACCCAAATCTGTAAAAACCTCACAGGCTCATTGGCATCACCATTCATTTCGCTATGCGTAATGCCTGTCCCCGCTGACATGACTTGGATTTCACCTGTCTCAATCACCCCTTCATTACCGATGTTATCACCATGACTGAGCTTACCTGACAAGGGAATACTGATGATTTCCATATCACGGTGTGAATGCTTGCCAAAGCCTTGACCACCGATCACAAAATCGTCGTTGATGACACGCAATGCGCCAAAACCCATACGTTCAGGGTTGTGATAGTTAGCAAAACTAAAGGTGTGCTTACTTTTGAGCCAACCATGGTTGGCATCGCCACGCGAGTCTGCGGCATGATAGATTGCGTTCATGGTATATCCTTATTTATCATATTTTAAACTTATATAATTTTTTATTTATTAGCATACTTGAACAATGAGTCTATTATAATTATTGTGTATAAACCGATAAACTCAGTTTTTTGCAAATAACTATTCTTATTTATAGAACAATAGTGTCCCTTTCTAAGTAAGTACTGCTTAGTACGTAAATACCGCTTAGCAAGTCCTAAAATTTTAGCGATGGCTAGTGGTGCATCTTTTTAACCAATATCGCGTAAAAATGCTTTATCACGTGCTAAAACCGCCAAATACAAGACAGGCAGTACAAATAACCCAACCGCCCAAAAGCTCAGCTTGAGATATAAAAGCGCCCCGACTAGTGCTCCGACTAAAAAGCTAAAAACCAACGTTGCGCTATGACCGAGTTTTTTGGCGTTTTCGGTGGTGCGATTGTTCACATAGTCAGTCAAATTGATACCCAACTGCGTGGTGTTGCCCGTCATCAGCACTGTCGGGCTCATGTGTTTGATCAGTGTCTTACTTGCCGTGTTACGTATCGCAAGGGCAATCAAACCCAGCCCGCCCGTTATCGCCACTGTGATGTCACTCGCGTCCACAAAGGGCTGATAGTACAAGCCTGCGACCATAAAAGCCGCCAAAAAAAACGCTTCGGCGAAGAATAAGTGACTCAATATCATTGTCTGTTTTTTGCTCTTATCGATGAAAGTCTTGGTCACCATCACTGTCAACACAAATAGGGGCAAAGCAGCCAGCTTAATCCATAGGCCACTCTCACCTTTGACCAAGCCACTCCCTGCCATCACTAAGTTACCCGTGACATGGGCGGTAAAAAACCCAAACAAGGCGATAAAACCGATGGTATCAATCGCCCCGCCTACTATGGTCAATAACACAGGCGCTCGGTTGCGCTGCCAAAAGCTTGGCGGTGGCAACTGGTCATTACCGTGAGCACTATCCTGACCAGTATTGGTGCTGCTGGTACGATCATGCGTTTGGTCAGAGATAGCGTTAGGCATCTGTACCTGCTGCAAAAGCAACCAATTCATCAATGAATGTTTGCAGATACTTCTGGGTTCGCTCTGTGACGCTACCATCTTCATTTAAACTGTCAGTCGCTTGGCTAAGATACACTTCCGGACTAACCATCATGTGTGCTGAGAGCATCTGCATACTTTTGCGTACATCAAGCCCACTATTGATGCCGCCATAGTTGCTTGGCGATGCGGTTACCAATGCGACTTTTTTATGCCTCCAGACACTTTCTTTATATGGACGGGAGGCAATATCTATCACGTTCTTTAGAGCCGCTGGCATAGTACGGTTATGCTCTGGCGTGACAATCAAAACTGCATCAACCGCTGTTAACTGCTGACGGACTCGCTCGTAGCTGTCTATCGTTGTATCGTCATAGTCTTGATTATAAAGCGGCAAATCTGCAATACACACCTCTTCAACTGTGACGTTTTCGGGCATTTGCGACACGATGTATTGTGCAAACTTGCGATTGATTGACGCTTTTCGCAAGCTACCGATTATTAGGGCAATCTTTATGGATGCGCTCATAGTGACTCCTTATTAATAATAACCAAAGATATTTACTATACTGAGCTTTTGCGAGTATGACTATTGTCAATCGAGTAAGCACCTGGACCGTGAGCGAAAATCATCAAAAACCCACCTGCTATTGCGATGTTTTTCATAAAAGGATTTATTTGTGACGCGTCAAGCCAAAACTGATGGAAGATGAACGCTGAGACAATATTAAAGCCAACAAACAACGCAGCAATCAAGCGCGCTCTAAACCCAAGCAAAATAGCAATACCGCCAAACAGCTCAAGCGCGATGACTAACGGTAATAGCATACCTGGCACACCCATTGACTCCATATAGCCTTGAGTGGCCGCATATCCCGTCATTTTGTTGAAGCCTGAAAAAATAAAAATCATCGATAAAAGCAAACGACCAATGGGAGCACTAAGCTGTTGTAATTTGTCCATCATGATTATCCAATAAATGTGTGTAAATACGTTTTTTACCAAAGAATGACACCAGTATAAATGTTGACCATAAACGGATAAACAGCAATAATGACAAATGTAAGTTCTTTATTTTAGAACAATCATGAGGCGATAGAGATGGGACAGTTAGAAGATATGGCGATGTTTGTACGTATCGTCGAAGCAGGGAGCATTACCAAAGCAGCTGAGCAGCTAAATATTGCCAAGTCAGCCGTGAGCCGCCGTCTCAAAGAGTTAGAGACACGTTTGGGCAGCCAGCTTATTAGCCGAACCACACGCCAATCGCACTTGACCCAGACAGGTGCGCAGTATTATCAACAAGTAAACAGTATCTTAAGTGCCGTTGATGCCCTCAACGAGCAAACCAGTGGCGCACCCACACGCATTGAGGGCACGCTAAAGATGACAGCCCCTTTGTCATTTGGCCTTATGCATCTGAATGATGTGATTGATGAGTATGCCAGCCAGCATCCTAACCTCAACTTTGAGTTGGATTTTTCCGATCGGCGTATTGATTTGATTGAAGAAGGCTATGAGCTGGCGATTCGAATTGGAGAGCTGCGAGATTCTAGTTATCAAGCAAAAAAGCTGGCATTGATTCGTTGTGTTATTTGCGCCAGTCCTGACTATCTAGCAAGGATGGGCACGCCTGAGACGCTAGAAGATTTAGAAGATCATGAGCTTTTGCAATATAGTCTCGGTCAAACCAATAGTATAGACCTGGTGGATGCTGAAGGCAAAAAGCATCATCATACAATCGATGCTAAAATCAAAGCCACCAATGGTGAGTTCTTAGTGGATCTGGCGGTCAAGGGTCATGGTATTACCTTTATCCCGACCTTTATCGCTTACCAAAGATTGGCACGTGGCGAGCTGGTGCCCACTCTTCAGCAGTATCAGCTACCCACGCTCAACGCCTATGCTGTTTACCCGAAAAACCGATTTTTATCGCAGCGTTGTCGTTATCTGATTGACTTTATTGCCGAGCGTTTCGGTGATGATCCCTACTGGGATGATTTCTGATAAGCCTGTTTCCGCAAATTTAACCGTCTTCTAAAAACGCTACCAAGACCAAAACAATGTTGCTACTATAATCTGCAGAGATATCCATCAGTCATAAGGAGATGCAATATGGATTTATCATCGTTGGGCATGAAAGCCATCCGCGAATTCGATCATGTTCGCGCAAGCCCATTGCCTCAAGAGCGTCTAAAAGCGGCGCGCAGACAAGCAGTGGTATTTAGAGAGCGCTTTATGGATGAAGCGCCTGTGCTGTTTTATCAAAGCGCTGACATGGTCAGAGTGCCCTATCCCACGTGGTATGCCTACAGCGGTGTCTATACCCAAAGCACCTATAAGTTCCCCTACCTACATATCCTAAACCGTATTTTTATCATTCAATATTATGATTGTTTGGGTGAAGTAAAGACCCTGCTGTTTTCTCCTTCTGATATCGAAGCCGATCGAGAAACGCCTTTTTTTAAGCAATTAACAGAAAAAATGCCAAATTGGTCACCACTTGAAAAGGTGGTGGCGCCTATCATCCGTGATGTGGCTGGCGCTTTAGCTGAGATCGGTTTAGCCCCAGAAGATGTTGATTATATTAGCTACGATCACTTGCACACCCAAGACATCCGCCGATGGCTAGGCACTACCAACACTGATGGCTCAACCGACAGAGCTGCCTATTTCCCTAACGCTCGGCTATTGATACATGAGCAAGAATGGCAGAGCACCACTGCGCTGCTGCCCGTCCAAGCGGAGTGGTATTGCCCTAACGGCATCGAGGGCGTGGATCCTAACAAAGTGATTACATTTACTGGCAGTATTCAATTAGGCGAAGGCTTGGCGCTGGTGCATACCCCCGGACATACCGAGGGCAATCACTCTCTAGTCGCACGCGTGCCAGATGGCATCCGTGTCACTTCAGAAAATGGTGTCGGCGCTGATGCTTATGCGCCAATGAACTCAAACGTTAATGCCATTCGACGCTACGCCAAAAACACAGGGATGGAGGTCATCCTAAACGGTAACACCCTAGAAGGCAGTAACGACCAATATATCTCGATGGTCGTCGAAAAGACCATTGCTGGGCCCTCTAGCAATCAGGATTTTCCCAACTGTGCCCCAAGTAGTGAAGCCACGCCCTACTGGCTTATTCCTGGTCATAAAGTCAGTCATTTAATGGGCGCGACAACCTTTGGAACGTTACAAAAGCGCTCCTTACCAACCGACCGAGTGCAGAAGGATGCTGTCTGATGGGATATTTTACGGATAAAAATATTTATATCACTGGCGCGGCTTCTGGCATCGGCTTCGAAACGGCCAAACAGCTGATCCATCAAGGCGCAAACTTGGTGTTGTTTGATGTGCAACCGCTTGATGCAGCTTTAGCCATACTCAAGGGATTGAATAAATATAACACCTCGATTGCCACTTATGCGTTGGATGTGACGGATGCCGATACGACAGCCAAGCAAATCGCAGCGGCGGCTGAGCGACTGTCACCAGATATTTTAATGCACTTTGTGGGCGTGACAGGGCCTTGGGCCTTTGATGAGATGACTCAAGCGCAGTTTGAGCGTGTGATGAATATCAATGTGTTTGGTACGCGCAACGTACTGGCTGCCGTACGTCCGTTTTTATCACGGGGTGATCAAGTCATGGTCACCGCTTCCATGTCATCCTTCACTGGCAGCTACGGTTATAGCTCGTACAGTGCATCGAAATTTGCTGTTTGGGGCATGATGCAGTCAATAAGCTTTGAATGGAAGCCACTCGGTATCGACATCACCGTCTTCGCGCCACCGCCGATAGATACCCCGCTTACCCAATCTGAAGTTGGCGTGATGGCACAAGCTGGTATCGGTATGAAAAAACTCGCCGGTGAACTAAAGATTGAAGCGGCGGTCAGATCTATGTTGAAAGGCGTAGAGAACCGAGAGTTTTTAGTGGTGCCAGGGGTCATGGCCAATTTGATTAGACTCCAGTTGCGCTTTTTTCCCATTAGCTGGGTCAACTGGATAGGCAACAAAACTGTGGCATGGTCGATGAGAAGTTAATTATATTATCCTTAATCATCAGCCTAGCTCAAATTTTACCCATAAAAAAAGCCTCACTATAAAGTGAGGCTTTTGCGCTTTTTCAAGCCATATTTGGAGCGGGAAAAGAGATTCGAACTCTCGACCCCAACCTTGGCAAGGTTATGCTCTACCACTGAGCTATTCCCGCTTAATATCAATGCGTAGCGTTGTTAACAACTGCTCCGTCTCGATAGGCTGGCTATTTTAGCAAATATTTTGAGGGTGTCAACACTTTTTTTAAAATTAATTCGGAGTAATGTGATTTTAATTGCCATTTTATACGAGTATCTAGCATAAGCTATTGATTTAATAGCATCTATTACCGCCCAAATAATTTCACTATTATTTCACTTCTCATCTGTGACTTACAATCCTATGCTGCGTTGTTACTATTCCTGCATTGGTTTTGACCTGTTAACATTATTATACTTATGGCTAATGGCTGTTGAGGTAAAATTTTATTGTTTCAGTAGATTGGTAAAAGCAGGTAGAACATCAATAAAAGGCTGCCTTTTCGTCTACTGCTCATCTCACCTTTTTGTCTCACTTATTTTAATATTTATAGCGAGGATGTTTAGCATGAAAAAATTACTGACCACCACTGTGATGGCCGCCTCATTGTCGGCACTGACTTTGACGGGTTGTTCGAGCACAACTAGTACTGGCGCCGTTGGCGTTGATCGCCAGCAGCTCCTTTTGGTCTCAAGCGAGCAAGTGTTGCAGTTATCAGCGCAAAGCTATGCTAAAACCATGCAAGAAGCAAAAGCACGCGGCGTGCTGGACACCAACCAAGCGCAGCTTAATCGCTTAAAAAACATCGCTAATCGCTTAGTGGGTCAAGTTGGCGTCTATCGCCCAGATGCCGCAAAATGGCCATGGGAAGTGCATACGATTAAATCTAATGAGTTGAATGCTTTTGTTATGCCAGGTGGTAAGATCATGTTTTACTCAGGTATCATTGACCGCCTAAATCTCACGGATGATGAGATTGCAGCGATTATGGGTCATGAAATGTCGCACGCCCTCCGTGAGCACTCACGTGAGCGCCTATCACGACAGTACGCCACACAGACCGGCATCGGTGTTGCTGCCAGCATCTTTGGCCTATCACAAGGACAGGCTGAGCTAGCGAACGTCGCAGGTGACTTGGGTTTGAGCCGTCCGCACAGCCGCACACAAGAAGCTGAAGCCGATCAAATTGGTTTGGAGTTAATGGCACGCGCAGGCTACAACCCACAAGCCGCGATTACCTTGTGGCAAAAAATGCAGCGCGCCAGCCAAGGCGAGCCGCCACAATTCCTAAGCACTCACCCAACCAGCAGCAATCGTATTGCGCAGCTACAAGCATTGATGCCCAAAGTCATGCCACTGTATCAAAAGGCGCGTCGTTAATCAGGATGGTTAGACGTTGTATTTTTAGTCAGCACGCCTAACTTATAAAAGCAGAGTCCACACTATTAAGCTGTACTCTGCTTTTTTACTGTTTAACCACCCGCTTATCTTAGCAACACATCTCGTTTAATAGCATGCCATACCACTCACAGCCTCTGCTATAATAAACAGCATTTGTCATCGCAGATTGCTAAGTATTATTAAGTCACGTACATTCAAGGATTGTTATGAGTAACACACCTACCGCCGATGCGCTTGTCGCTGAGCTACAGGCTTTGCAACCGCAACATCTAGAACTGGTCAATGAGTCAATGAATCATGCTGGCTATTTTGAAGGCAAAGAAAGTCACTTTAAATTGACTGTTGTCAGTGACGCCTTTGAAGGCAAAAGATTGGTCGCTCGTCACCAGTTAGTCTATGCACAGGTCAACTCGCTCCTAACTTCCCAAGGTGGGCAAGTACATGCCTTGGCTATCCATGCCTACACCCCAACAGAATGGCAAGGTCAAAGCCCTGATAGCCCGTTATGTGCTGGACAAAACAACGTTTAGAAGAGTCATTTGTCCCAACCTTTTTTATACAATGATGAGATGCTATAAACACGCTTGAAAACTGCATTTTTAGAGGACGCAATATTTAATGAAACATTTACATATGCTAATGGCGGTACTAATCATTGTGCTGTTTTTGTACCAAAGCTACTTGGTGTTAAGTACAAATAGACAAGCGCCACGTGCGGTCAAAATAGCCACTCACATAATTTATGCGCTAATTATCGTATCAGGGGCCGTCATGCTCATGCAGCTGATGAGCGCAAGCGCCCCTGTACAGTGGGTATTTGCCAAAATCATCTTATTGGTGGCGGCCATTAGTGCGAGTATAAAAGCCTTTAATAATCAGGCGACGCTTGGACAAAGAAAAACAGGTATTCTCATTGCCGCTGTGGCGTATGTTGGTATCGTCATACTCGCGGTCACCAAACCTGCAAATTTATTTTGATAAATATGTCGTATTAGAACGGCAAAAATCGTCAACGTGTTGGGGTTAAAAATCTTGAATAATCAATATCTTAATCCCGTGATTTTTGCTATCTTAAATACTTACCATACAGTAACTTAGCCTAATGGAGCCACTATGAAAACTCTTACTACAGCGTCACTACTGGTAACAGCGGGCATTTTCGGTCTCTCAGGCTGTGCCTCTACTGGCACTGTCACACCGCAGTATGTGCCGCCCAGTACTTATCAAAACTATGATTGCCAAGCACTCAGCCAAGAGTACGCCCGTGTCAATCGTTATGTGGCAGCGGCGCGCAATGAGCAATCGACCTTATCCGCCTCAGGGGTCGGGGTTGGGGTGTCTGCAGGACGCTGGGGGATCTCACCTAACATCAGTTTTGGTGTGGGTAAGAGCAGCGATACCAAAGCTCGCGATGCAAAATTATCGCGCCTGTATGGCGAGCGTGATGCAATAGTTCAGTCTGCCCGTATTCAGCGCTGTAGCTTTGCAAACGGTGTCAAAATTTATGGCGAGTAGTACTCAATAAGCCATATCGACAGTTTCAAAGTAGTATTAACGAAAAAAAGCCAATATGCGCTAAGCATGTTGGCTTTTTTTATTCATGATTACAGTCTAACGGTTATGATTGCAGGCTTTGTACCCACTGAACAATTTGGTCACTAGGTAGGGCGCCTGACTGCCGGGCGATTTCTTTACCGTTTCTAAACGCCACCATGGTGGGTAAGCTGCGAATATTATAAGGGGCTGCCGCTTGCTCATACTTATCTGTTTGTATCTTCGCAAAAACCACTTGCGGTAACTGACTGGCAGCCGCTTTGAACTGCGGTGCCATCATAAGACACGGTTGACACCAACTCGCCCAAAAATCAACGACGGTCAGCACGTCATTTTTTTGAATGACTTTATTGAGCGTTTGTGCGTTCAACTCGTGAGGGCTGCCAGTTAATAACGGCTGGCTACATTTACCACAATTTGGTGCCGCATTTATTTTTGCGGCGGGAACGCGGTTGGTCGCTTGGCAATGTGGGCATACTAGATGAAAACTTTGCTCGCTCATAATTTGATTCCTATTTTAATTGTTCTAATCGTTTGGCTTTTTTAAAAATTCACTATTGGTATTTGCAAATGAAAGCTGTCTACACAGGTTTGTTGCCCAAGCAATTTTAACATAATTGTTCATACTCATTATCTATGACACTTGGTGTGCCACGCCACTATATACGTAGCTCATCGGTCGTGGACCGGGCAAGTACTCCTCACTCAACTCGTCGATGACAAAACCACCTGCTCTAATTATCGCTGGAATATCACGATCTAGATGACAACCGCCTGCCATCGGTTTCCAAAAAGGTGTTAAACGATACTGCCAGCGCTTAATAGAAAGGTCTGGCGCTAAGCCATGCTCACAAAATAGTAAGCGACCGTCAGGTTTTAGTACGCGTGCCATTTCTCTAATTGCGGCTACTGGATCATCGATACTACATAAGGTGAAGGTCATCACAATAGTATCAAATCGATCGGTATCAGCATGAATGCCTTGGACATCCACCGCTATCACTTCAATTGGAATGTTAATGTCAGCTGTTCGTTTACGTGCCAGCGTCTGCATCTGAGAAGCTGGGTCGATACCGATAATAGAAGTGACTTTTTTGGAATCATAAAATTGCAAATTCAGACCACTGCCAATCCCAACTTCTAATACCTCGCCTAGCGCCTGAGGGACAATTTTAGACCGCGCTTTCGTCACATTGCCCGTACTACAGACGACATCTATCAGCTTTGGCAACACATAACGCTCGTACGGATTCACTGCCTTCCCCCTTTATTGTCACACTTAGCGCTTGCAAGTATTTATCCCAAGCATACTGTACAGCGGACAAAAGCGGAATAGTCCTGTGAGTAAAGGAACTAAGCCAATTACACCCCACCAGCTTTGGAAATACAAACCCAAGCCGATAATGACGACACCAGCAATAATACGTAGTAACCGTTCAGTACTTCCGACATTCATTTTCATGGTTGTGTCCTTTATAGTTCAAGTATTAGGTAACAACTGTCTCTCATTATACTGTCGGGTTTATTCACCGAGCATATTGATCGGTATTTTCAAATATCGAGTACCATTGTCTTCTGGCTTTGGAAAGTGACCGGCATCAATATTAACTTGCACTGCTGGAATGATCAGGCGCGGCATCTCCAAAGTCGCATCGCGGCGCTCGCGCATCTGCACAAACTCAGCTTCATTAATCCCATCTTTAACGTGGATATTACCCAGTTTTTGCGCAGCGACAGTAGTCGTTGGGCAGTGTTTACGGCCCTTACTGGGATAGTCATGACACAGGTACATCACGGTATCTTCTGGGAGTGCCAACAGCTTTTGGATAGACTGGTACAGCGTTTTGGCGTCCCCTCCTGGAAAGTCGCAGCGCGCCGTCCCCACATCAGGAGCAAACAAAGTGTCGCCCACGAACACCACTGTTTTTTCTTCATCAGCAGCCACATAAGCCATATCAGCACGCGTATGACCCGGCACGTACATCGCAGTAATAGTAATACTACCAAGCGCTAATGTCTCACCGTCATCTGTCAAAATATCAAACTGACTGGCGTCGGTACGAAAGCTGATATCAAAGTTAAAAATTTGCTTAAATATTTTTTGTACTTCGGTGATATGTTGGCCTATGACTAACTTTCCACCAAGATTTTCTTTTACATGGATCGCAGCTGACAAATGGTCTGCATGTGCGTGAGTCTCGATAATATAGAGCAGCTTCCAACCGTGCTCATTTACAAACTCAATGACGTCATCAACGCTGCTGGTGCCAGTGCTGCCCGATTTGGCATCAAAGTCCAACACTGGATCGATGATGGCACATACTTGCTGCTGAACGTCCGCCAGTACGTGCGTATAGGTTTCTGTGTCGCTATGTAAGAATGAATGAACTTGCATGGCTACCTCGTTGCTTTTATCAGAATATTTTATTTTTCAACAGATTCTTCAGTATAATATGGGCTCATTTATCATACTTGCCTATACCTGCTTATTATTGATACACATCAATATAGCAACTACTATACATTTTATCAATTTATATAATGTAAATAACTATAACTTGATATCACTGGCGAGATCATTGATAATTAACTGTATTTTTTATCATCTCTACTCTTTTTAATTATGTCTCATATAAGGAGCTCGCTCTGACTACTTCAGCATTGAGCACATCTACGACCAACCCTAATGATACTATGTCGTCACGCGTCGCAGAGGCCACACCCAAAGACTTGGCTGAACAAATGCAACAGGCCTCGATGCAAGCCAGCCAGTTATTAAAGTCGCTGTCACACCCTGATCGCTTATTGCTCTTGTGTCAGCTGACTCAAGGTGAGTACTGCGTCAGCGAGCTTGAAAATCTCGTCGGTGTTGGCCAGCCAAGCTTATCGCAGCAGCTGGGTATCCTACGTAAGGATGAGTTGGTCTCAACCCGCCGCGACGGCAAGCAAATTTACTACAGTATTGCAAGCGACGACGCTTTAGCGGTATTGGAGCTGCTCTATCAACGATTTTGTGCAAAAACCGACCGTTAGCTTACTGGCTTAACTCTGATGTTTAATTAATTTTCTTTATTGTGATGACGTACTGCTATGCTTTCTATCGCCGCGCGACTGTTTCCTACTTGGTTACGTCAGTATCAACTGTCTGCCTTGCCGACTGACGTCATTGCTGGGCTGGTCGTCGGTGTGCTGGTCATTCCACAAAGCTTAGGTTATGCGGTGCTGGCAGGGTTACCACCCGTCTACGGACTGTATGCCGCGATCGTGCCCGTCATGGTTTATGCTTGGATAGGCTCAAGCAATGTCCAAGCGGTGGGGCCTGTCGCTATCACGGCAATTATGACGGCAAGCAGCCTGCACCCTTATGCATCGCAGGGCGCGCAGCAGTACGTATTGATGGCAAGTTTGTTGTCGTTGATGGTCGGCGTCCTACTATGGTTGGCGGGTCGGCTCAAGCTTGGCTGGATTATGCAGTTTATCAGTCGCGGCGTATCGGCGGGCTTTATCAGTGGAGCGGCCGTCCTGATCTTTATCAGTCAGCTTAAGTATTTGACGGGTATTCCCATTGCAGGAAACGGTTTGATTGGTTATCTGTCCAGTATGCAAAGGTATGCCCACCAGCTACAGCCGCTGACGCTGCTTATTGGGGTGATAGCCTTTGTCCTGTTGGTTGCCAATCGCTACGGCAGCAAATGGGTATGGCAGTCTTGGTTGTCATCCGCCTATGCCAAATGGGCAGAGCGCTTATTTCCGCTTATTCTACTTGGTATTGCCATCGTCCTGAGCATCAGTTTGCATTGGACAACGAGTGGCGTGGCTACGATTGGTCGTATTCCGCAAGGGCTACCAACTTTTACTATTCCCTATGTGCCAAACTTTGATGAAGTGCTAGATTTGTTACCTAGCGCTGGGCTAATGGCACTGATTATTTTTGTCTCCAGTAGCTCAGTCGCGAGCAATTATGCACGCCTGCGCGGGGAATCCTTTGATGCCAACCGTGAGCTGACGGGCTTGGGGCTTGCCAATATGGCAGGTGGTTTTTTTCAAAGCTTTACGGTCGCTGGTGGCTTTTCGCGCACCGCGATCAATGTCGATTCAGGTGCCAAAACGCCGGTCGCTAGTTTGACAACAGTGCTGGTCATGATTGCCGCGTTAATTGCTTTTGGTAACGTACTAGCCCCTCTCCCCTATGCCTTACTAGGCGCGACCATCATGGCGTCTATCATCGGTCTCATTGATATGACGACCTTCAAATCCGCGTGGCAGCGAGACCGCTTAGACGCGGCCAGCTTTATGGCAGCTTTTGTGGGTGTGCTGATATTTGGATTAAATACGGGTTTGGTCATTGGTCTGATGGTGTCGTTTGCTAGCTTGATTTGGCAATCAAGCAAGCCGCACGTTGCTATTGTGGGTCAATTGGCAGGTACGGGGCACTTTCGTAATATCAATCGTCATGACGTGGTGACGTTTCGTAATCTGTTGATGCTGCGTATTGATGAAAGCATATTTTTTGGTAACAGCGAATCCGTCCATCGCCGTGTCGTCCAAGCCACCCAGCAGTATCCAGAAGCTCGTGAGATTATTCTTATTATGTCAGCGGTCAATCACATTGATTTGACGGGACAAGAGATGCTTATTAGCCTCAACCAAGAGCTTTTGGGCCAGCACAAGCATCTAAATTTTAGCTTTATTAAAGGACCTGTGATGGATATCATTGAGCATACGCCGATTATCACCCATCTGTCAGGACACGTTTATCTCAGCACCATGGATGCGGTAAACGCATTAAAAGATGTCTAATAGCACTATACACCGCACGTTATTGAATCAATAATCATAATCTCGGCTGTGACAAAATGTAGATACACTAAAAGCTGTGTTATGCTAAATTATTCTAGTCTTTAGAGATCATCACTGCCAAACACGGCACTTAACCCTAGTACGCTAAAATCTACTGCCTTTTAACATATATGGCCGAACTGACTTATGACCGATAATTTAACTATTTATAAGCAAATTTATCCGAGCCAATGCGTAAAAATTGCTGAGCTTGGTTATCGTTCTGTGCTCAATATTCGTCCTGACGCTGAAACAGAGACGCAGCCTAATAGCGTCGATTTTGCCCGTGCGACGGCAAAAGCCAACTTGTCCTATCATCATCTGCCTTTTGACGACGAGCGGTTGAGCCGAGCGACTGTCGAGCAATTTGCTGACTTTTATCGTGCCATGCCCAAACCCATACTCATGTTTTGCGGGACAGGTGCCCGTGCTAAACTGCTTTACCAAAGTGCATTGATGCAAGGGCTGCTGTAGAGACGGCTATAAAAACGGTCATGACGTTTACACACCTCATCTTTAGAAAACTTCCCATACAGCTTAGGCTTAGATTCTGTACTTTCCTCCCAAACTGATCATTTTTTTCCATAGACAATAAAAAGGAGCTCTTATGAGCCATCAAGTGAGCTTTACTGGACAAATCACCCCTGACCAAGTACCTATGATTGCCGAAAATGGCTTTAAAACCATCATTAATAACCGTCCAGATGGTGAAGAACCAAATCAACCCACCAGCGCAGAAATTGAAGCCGCTGCTAAAGACGCCGGCCTTGCTTATAAAGAGATATCTTTTGCTGGTAATGAGCTGAATCAAAACCACGTCGAAGCGTTTGCAGATTTCTTTAATCAAGCGGAACAACCCATGCTGATATTTTGCCGTACGGGTAACCGCTCAAACGGTATCTATGAAGCCGCCAAGCAAATGGATTTGTTAGACGACTGATAGTGAGCCACACAAACTTACCACTGCTTAAAAAAACGCCCGTCCAGATTTTGGATGGGCGTTTTTTTAAGCAGTGGTAACATTACAAGTTGGTCAACCTGCAACGTTAAGTACATAATAAAATTTTACCTACACACCTTGATAGAATTTGATTATGCAAAAACCGCTACTTACCATCGGTAACAAGAACTACTCCTCTTGGTCATTACGGGCGTGGCTCTTGCTCAAAGCTTTCGATGTTGATTTTGATGAGCAGCTCATCGAATTATTTCATCCTTCAGCCCGTCCCACGCTTGCAGCAAACTCTCCTACGGGCATGGTACCTGTTTTGGTATATGGCGAAGGTGATGAAAAAGTAACCGTTTGGGACACAGTAGCTATTGCCATGCATATTAATGAATATTTCACGGAAATCAATATTTGGACAGGTATCAGTAAGTCTGACACCAAAGCGCAAACTGACAGTCAAAATAGGATCAATAGCGCTTACTGCCAAAGCATTATTGCTGAAATGCACTCAGGACTAATGGGCATTCGTAGTGAGATGCCAATGAACATCAGAGCTACCGCTAAAATACAACCGAGCAGTGCTTGCTTAGCTGACATAGCTCGTGTTGAAAATATTTTTGCAGATTGCTTAAAAGGACGGGCAGAAGGCAGTTTTTTATTCGGTGAGTTCACGGCTGCGGATGTCTTTTTTGCTCCCGTGATTCTGCGTTTAAACACCTACGCTAGAGCATCCAACCTTACTCTACAGCCAATCACCAAACAATACTGCCAAACGCTACTAAACCATCCACATGTACAAGCTTGGCAAAAAGCCGCCTTAGAAGAAACCCGTATTATTAAAGAAGATGAAGCGGGGACCATTCTGTCGGTGGCGGGCATACTAGCTGATTAGTGCTTCCTTGTTACTCAATAAAAACCCCTGAAGCCTATTATGACTTCAGGGGTTCAAATTTTTAGTAAAGTATCAGTGGAAAACTACTGCATAACTAAATATTCAAATGCTGATAATGCCGCTTTACTACCCTCGCCCATCGCAATGTTAATCTGTTTAAATGGTACGGTAGTCACATCACCACAAGCAAAGATACCCTTGCGATCTGTATGACAGCGCTCATCAATCTCAATCTCACCAAAGCGGTTTAAATCGACAAACCCTTTAATGAAATCCGTATTAGGCACTAGACCGATCTGTACAAACACCCCTGCCAGATCAAGCTCTTTGGTCTCACTTGTGTCACGGTCTTCATAGACGATTGAGCTGACTTTACCGTCGGTCGCTTTGATCTCTTTAGTAGCGGCACTAACAATAATATCAATATTGGCCTTTTCTTTGGCTTTATTGATCAATACTTGGTCAGCCTTTAGCTCATCGGCGAACTCGAACACGGTGACATGCTTGACGATACCCGCCAGATCTAACGCAGCTTCGATACCCGAGTTACCGCCACCAACGACCGCCACTTCTTTACCTTTAAAGAACGGACCATCACAGTGAGCACAAAACGCCACGCCTTGACCAATGTTTTCTTCTTCGCCTGGTACACCCAGCTTACGCCATTGAGCACCTGTCGCTAGAATAATACTGCGAGTCTTAAATGACTCACCCGTATTCAGGTGGATACTATAGTTTTCATCTTCGGTCTCATCAATCTCTTTAACCCTAACGTGCTCTTTGAGAGTGATGTTGTACTCTTGCAAATGTTTTTCAAAATTTGAAGATAACTCGCTACCTGTGATCAAAGGGACAGAGATTAGATTCTCAATGTCCTGTGTGTCTTTAACCTGTCCACCGATACGGTCAGCAACCATGGTCACTTTTAAGCCTTTACGCGCCGTATAAATAGCGGCAGCCACCCCTGCAGGGCCTGCACCAATAATAGTCACGTCTTGCTGCTCTAGCTGTTCAGCATCCTCTTCGTTAGCATCAGCTAACAAGTCAGGGTATTGCTCTTGTAGCTTTTCAATTAACTTAGCCGTGTCAATTTTACCATTAGCAAAAGGTTTACCATTTAAAAACACAGCTGGTACGCCTTGGATATTGTTGGCATCAACTTGCTCTTGGAACAATGCGCCATCGATCATCTCGTTGCTGATATCATCATTGAGGAGCGCAAATTGGTTCAGCGCCTGTACCACTTCAGGGCAGCTATGGCAAGACAGTGACACATAAGTCTGGAACTGGAGCGGCTTATTAAAACGCTTGATAAGCTTCTGAATACCTTCATCCAACTTTAAGGTGTGGCCACCCGCTTGCAAAATTGCCAAAATCAATGACGTAAATTCATGCCCACCTGGGATACCACTAAAAACAATACCGGTGTCACTCAATGCGCCATCAAGGTGACTGACCACTTTAAAACTGATCGCACTCGGTAAGCTCTCATCAGTTGCTTCTACGTCAAAATTAATCTTATCAGTAGTGCCTGCAATTTTAGTCAAAAAATCAATCAACTCAGCGCGCTTACTATGTTCGCCGCTACCCAACACAAAGGTAATCGGACGGGTCATATTTTCGCTATAGCTTTTGACTGCATCTAATAAGTTTTGATCTATCATGTTTGTTCCTCGTTATTACTGTATATGTAACGGCAACTGCGTGTCACCCGTTTAAATATGAATTTTGTATTACTAATAATTTGTCTAATACTCTATAGGCTTATGCCTTTTGATGTCTCTATTATCATAGGTTCCAAGTGTTTAGACAAGCTGAGAAACTCAAACTTTACGTTTTATAAAACCAATCATTAAACGTTATAAATAATTAAATATAAAACCATAGGCAGAGTATACCCATAGCAACAAGGTACTTTTTTCGCTACAATCAAAAGAGGTCGATAGGAATTATTCCTATTGAGCTTACGGCAGATCAGCTTTTACGTGTGCTTATTAAAAGCCCTTTCTGCTTGTATGGGCCTTATCGTGGTTAGTTTAAATGCGATAAAGCCCCGTAAGAATCAAGTCTCACAATCATAAAATCTTAACGAAATACGCGTTTGCTTACTGCAATATTGCGTTTTATAACAAGGATGACCCGATGAGAAAGACTGATACTAGGCAAGACAATAGAGAAGTTATTGCTGAACTTAAGCAGAAAGACAGCCACTTTGCGAATATTTTCGACGAGCATACTCAGCTTGATGAGAAAATCAATCAACTTGAAAAAGATGTGGTACAACATGCCAGTCGTGACGAAGAAATAGAACACATGAAGCGACGAAAGCTGTACCTGAAAGATGAAATTTATAAAGCCATTGAAAAAAACAAACTACAATCCTTGAGCTAGCCTGCATACGTTTTGTAGTTATGGCTTTATGCGAGTAAGTAGCCGCTTATGTGCATGGTTAAACAATTAACTGACACATAGGCGGCTATTTTATTGATTATTTAGGACGATTTATTGGTGGTTTTCTAACCCTGTCATTAACCAATGCTTACCCACCAATAATCTCACCGCCATTCACGTGCATGACTTGTCCAGTAACATAGCTTGCCTCGTCACTTGCTAAATATAAGTAAGCAGGAGCTACTTCATTGGGCTGACCGGCACGTCCCATAGGCGTGGTTTGTCCAAAACTTTCTACTTCTTCAGGACTAAATGACGCTACGATAAGCGGTGTCCAAATAGGGCCTGGTGCCACTCCGTTGACACGGATGCCTTTTTTCTCACTCATTAAGTTATTGGCCAACGCCCGAGTAAAAGATAAAATCGCGCCCTTGGTGGAAGCATAATCAATTAAACGGTCACTGCCACGATAGGCGGTAATGGAGGTGGTATTGATGATGCTACTGCCAGCCTTCATGTGCGGCAACGCAAATTTACTCAACCAAAAATGCGGATAAAAATTGGTGTGAAGGGTTTTATCAAACTGCTCGCTACTGATGTCAGTGAGCGACTCTTGCTCAACCTGCATACCTGCATTGTTGACTAAAATATCAATTTTGCCAAATTCAGAAATAGCGGCATCGATGAGCGCCTGACAGTTAGATTCTTGCGATAAATCAGAGGCGACCAAAAGGCAGCGCTGGTCGTAGGACTCGATATGCTGCTTGGTAACATTGGCATCGTCGTCTTCGCATAGATAGCTGACCACCACATTTGCGCCTTCTTTGGCAAACAGTATCGCGACTGCTTGGCCGATCCCACTATCCGCGCCCGTGACCACCGCAACCTTTCCGGCAAGTTTACCGTTTGGATAGTCACGCGGTAAGACCTCAGGGGTTGGCGTTTGCGCCTGCTGTGAACCAGGTAATGACTGCTGCTGTTTAGGGAACTCTTTATCAGATGTTTGATTGTTACTCATAACCACTCCTTTTTTTAATTTTTTTTTACTATTCATAAGTTTATAAAGTCGTAATGGGCAAATTTTTGTCTTACTTTGCTTTGTTTATATTTGCGCTTATGCGGCTCTTTTTATTTGTACGCACTGTCTCTTTTTTATACGTACTGTCTTTTGAGCTGTTATTAGACTTATACTCTCGGTTGTTCTTACTCATTTATTTATGACTAGCATAACGAGTCAGACGTACAAGACAAACAGCCTTACGTGACAGTGTGTGACGGTGATGTAAGCAACCTATCCCAACTTAACGCACAGTAAATTGTGTTAAAAATAAAAGGAGTTTTATAAAGAACTGCTTACTGAGGCAAACCCGTTTTTGGCAGTGCTAAAATTTGGCAATGCTAAAAAAGGCTCTATCGACCATTGCCGATAGAGCCTTTGTCATATTTTAATAGTTATCTTTATGGGATAAATACTAAGATACTTTTAATTTTGGTTTAACTAATTTTAGACTAACCTTGTTCTTAGATTTTACCAACAAGATCAAGACTTGGTTTTAGCGTATCGCCGCCTTGTTCCCAAGCTGCTGGACATACTTCGCCATCATTTTCACGAACATATTGTGCCGCTTTTACTTTACGTAGCATATCTTTTGCACTACGGCCGATACCACCAGCATGGATTTCAGCGACTTGAATTAAGCCATCAGGATCCACTAAGAATGTACCGCGCTCAGCCAAACCAGCTTCTTCAATCATGACGTTGAAGCCACGAGTGATTTTACCAGTAGGATCGCCGATCATTGGGTAGTTTACTTTACCGATTGCATCTGAAGAGTCATGCCATGCTTTATGCGTGAAGTGGGTATCTGTTGATACTGAGTAAACTTCTACGCCTAAGCCTTTTAGCTCTTCATAGTGGCTTGCCATGTCTTCAAGTTCAGTTGGGCAAACAAAGGTAAAGTCAGCTGGGTAGAATAGGAAAATAGCCCAACCGCCTTTAACGTCTTCTGAGGTGATGGTTTTAAACTCACCGTTTACATATGCTTCTGCTGAAAATTCTGGGATTTCTTGATTGATAATAGACGCCATGATTGGCTCCTTTATAGTTAAGTTAAACGAAATTTATTTATAAGGTTGTTTCAATTAAGCCTTTAATGCTCTGGGCTACCTGACAAACTATACGCGAATTCTATCGTTAATCCAGTTAAAAGTTTTTAATGTGATGTTTTGTTTTATTAAACTTGTTAAACTATTATCTCTGCTTTTCATCATCAGTGTACTATACGTAAGTACCTACTTATTAGAAATTCTCAAAACAAATGATAGGGTACTCATCTATCGAATGACACAGCGGAATCAATTGCGATAAAAGCCCATTAACAGAGAGGTTTTATGATTACTTTACGTCAACTTGAATTTGCCTTAGCAGTCGCTAAGCACCGTCATTTTAAACGGGCGGCAGAAGACTGTAATATCTCACAATCTGCGCTGAGCTTGGGGATCGCAGAGTTAGAAAAACAGCTGGACACTCAAATTTTTGAACGCAATAACAAACAGGTCTTAATCACCCCTATCGGTGAAGATATTCTGACCCGGGCGCAGCGGGTTTTTTCTGAGGTACACGATTTAACCACACGAGCGCACAGCCATCAATCGCCGCTCGCGTACCCGATGACGGTTGGCATTATTCCCACCATTGCCCCGTACTTGCTCCCAAAAGTGTTGCCTGCGCTACGAAAAAACTATCCAGAATTTCGTATGACCATCGTTGAACAACAAACAGAGCGCCTGCTCGAGCAAGTACGTTATGGTCATATTGATACCGCGATCATTGCGCTCCCTTATGCCGTAGATGGGCTGCATAGCTTTGAGTTTTGGAGTGAAGACTTTTTTGCGGTTTTTCCAAAAAATGATGCGCACGCCAAGCTAGACACTATTGATGCTGATGAGCTGGCCACTGCCAATCTTATGTTATTGGGTGAAGGTCATTGCTTAACTGACCAAACGCTCTCTGTCTGTCACTTTGACCGCGCGCAGATGAAATCCAGTTTTTCTGATGCCAGTCTTAATACCTTAATTCAGATGGCACTCGCCAATATGGGTACGACGTTGGTACCTGAGATGGCGCTGGATCAGTTGCATCTGCAAAACCGCAACGCAGTTGCAGTGCCACTAGCAGAGGAAGGACCACATCGTCATATCGCTTTTGTCACCCGTCTAAATTATTCCCGTGTCGATGATGTCAATTTGCTTGGTAAAGTGTTTAAACAAGCTTTTGAAGAGGATGCCAATAAAAGTTAACCATCCTAATGAGTCGTCGTCACTATAAAAAGCAGGATAAATATGCACGAATTTTCGCAAATAAATACTGAACTGGGCAATCGTTTTGCGCAGCATTTATCTGCGATCAACCGTGATGTCCTACCAACAGAGACAAAAACACTGTGGCGAGATATCGCTGTTCGTTACAACGAAACCCAGCGCGCTTATCACACTTTACGTCACGTGCGGCAGCTGTTTGAACAGTTCGAACAGATTGTCTCGCATCTCCACAAGCCACATCTCATCGCTTTGGCGCTGTATTACCACGATGTAATATACCATCCGATACGCTCAGATAACGAGCTTAAAAGCGCTAAATACGCAGTAGATCAGTTAAAGGGATATCTGAATGATGAGCAATGTCGATATATCTATGCGCTTATTTTAATGACTGCCACTCATCAACTTAGCGAATTGACAGACGATGATAAACGCAGTGATGCGGCCTACTTGTTAGATACGGACTTAAGTATTTTAGGGACGCCTTGGCCTGAGTATGAACGTTATGCGCGCGCGGTACGCCAAGAGTACGCGCATATTTCCGTCATCGATTACCGAATCGGTCGAGTGACAGTATTACAGAAACTATTAGCGCATCCCAAACTCTATCTCACCTCATATTACTATGAACGATTAGAGCAACAAGCTCGAGAAAATATGGAGCGTGAGATCAGTCTTTTATGCGCATCTTAATAAACAGCTCACTGCCCTGCCGTGCTGGATGCGAGTTATCGCTCGGCTCCATAATCTCAATATCAAAATAGGGGGCAAAACGCTGCTGATACTCCGCTTGTGTGCCACCGAATGGCGGCTGCACTTGTCCAAAATCTTTGTTGAATAGTAATCCCACCAGTTTACCGTTAGGCTTAAGCAGCGCCGCCATCTGCTGCACATACTCATCACGTCTTGCTGGATTGATCGCACAAAAAAACGTCTGCTCCAGTATCCAGTCAAATTGATATTGCTCATCTGACAAACTAAAAAAGTCCGCACAGATTAAATGTGTAGAGGGAAAGTGAGGATAACGCGCTGCAAATGCCTCAATTGGGGCAGGCGCGAAATCAACCAATGTCACATTGGTAAAACCTTGCTCGTGTAAGTAGCCCACTTCGTAAGCATTGCCTGCACCCGGTACTAAAATGGCCTGATGTTTGGCACTCTCAGGTAGCTGATCAATATAGGCTTTGAGTGGCGGTGATATTTTACCCATATCCCAACCAGTGCTGTCTTGCTCATAACGCTGCTGCCAAAACTCGGCTTGACTGACCTGTTCCATATGACATCCTTGTATGCCTAACTGCATTATTTAAATGAAACTACCACTACCGCTATGTCTTATCATAACAGGCTTACTAAAACAGTCTACATGGTTTACGTGAGAGGCCTAGTCTAACTGACCCGTTTTACCGGCCAACAGGTTATGCCAGCGCTGATAGTCAGGCATCGCTGTCGCCACCGTTTGCCAAAATGCAGGGCTGTGATTGGCATGATGCAAGTGGCATAGCTCATGGACGATCACATATTCGGTGCATTCAATGGGATAAGCAGGGAGATAAACCGAGAGCCAAATTCGGCGCGCACGCGTGTTGCAACTGCCCCAACGTGTATGCATTTTTTTTAATCGTATCTCATTGGCTTGAGCGCCAACGATTGGCTGCCACTTTTTAAATAACGCAGGCATTACTGTGGAAAGTTGCCGCCGATAACACGCCAATTTTTCATCGTGGTTTAAAGTAAATGGTTGCGCCATACCCCACAACAGAAGCGGACTCTCAGCAGTTGACAATTCGAGTGCGGTGCTTTGTTTGCGCTGATGTTGTTCCAACACTTGCGCGTGGTTAGCAATGGCCCACGGTACCCGCTTAGCAATAGCCTGCCCCATTTGTACCGTACTAATAAATCTTGGTACAGATACCATCAATAAATGTGGCTTTAGTCGAAAATTGATGTTTTTAACGCGCTTTTTGGTCACGCATAGCTCAATCCCTGCCCTTGCCAAATACTGAATAGCTTTCTCTAATAAAGGGGTACTCTGTTCTGGCAGTAAACTCATTCTCAAAGCGCCTGCAAATGGTTGTCAAAAGACATCCTCTGGAGTTGGCTATCTGTCAGCACACGCTCAATATTGTCACTAGTCTCTAATGCGGTCGTTGATAAATGAGTCACGCATAACGTGGTTAATTGACCTTGCCCATCACTCACGATAAATCCTAATTTTTCCCGGTTACTGCCTGTCTTGCCAGCTATTATTGCTGCCCCAGCGCAGTCTGGCAAACTGACAACATCAATCAAAGTACGCGTCGTTAAATCAAAGATTGCCGCACAGCCACCAATCGGTGTGGTCACACACAAATGATTACGCTCACTATCCACCGCCACACTGGCGATATATTGATGAAAGCGCTGCCATTGATTGTTCGGCATGACTAAGGGACTAAAATTAGGATCTCCGCGTTTGTGCGTCAGGACAAGTGGCACATTAATGTGCCTTTCTCCCTGAAACTGAATACCAATCATCACAGTGCCATTATCATGCATGGCGAGATGACGCACGCTCATCTGATTGTGCTCAGGTGTGATTTGTTCAAGCAAGGTACCGTTATGACGGTTTAAATAAACCAGCGACGGGCGCATGGTGTCTAAATTGAGTTCTTCGCGAGAAGCCTGTTCGGTTTTAATACCCCCATTGGCGATCACCAAAGTGTCACCATCAGGATGCATGATCAGCTCATGTGGGCCGATGCCGTGCGAGTCGAATTCAGCTATTTTTTTGTAATCATAATAAGCATCATAGACACCAATTTTTCCGTCCAAATGGACCGTGTCATTCTCAGTCACATAGAGCCATTTGCTATCTAAGCTATAGCACGCATGACCATAAAAATGTCGATTGGTCGCAGCTTGGATGGCAGTCTTTACCTGCCCTGTTTGCGTATCGAGTACCCAGAATTTTTCACTGGGACGGCGACCCATCACCACCACATCACGGCTTTGAGGCTTATGCTCAAGCTCACTTTGTAGATGGAAATCTGGCTGAACGACGATGTCATGGACACGTTCAGGCATGGTGGTTTGCCAGACAATTTGCCTGTCTGCATCGATACCGACTACCCCAAAATCATGCGCATCGGTGGTGGCATTTTTATCTTTTATCGATGCGATATTTTTTGGCATGGACGCCACACCGCTGACCCAACAAACGGGACGCGCTAGCATGGTGGTGGTATGTACAGCGCTAAAGTTGGTCGAGCTATTGCCGTTACCTTTATCCGCTAACGAGGTAGCATTATAAGCGCATTGCCACGCTATCGTTGCCTGCTGGCAAGCATAGCGCAAGCGCGTTAACTGCGGCTTCAAGGCGGACGGTAGTAAGGGCAACTGCGAACGAAAGCCAGTCACATAATCTTGCAAACTTGCGTCAGGATGCCGTTGTTTGCGCGAGCGATGATGTATACCGACCAGCCCTGCTGTGCCAATTATTGTCAACACTGACGTCGCCAGCAGTTCATGAGCAAATTTTTTATCTAATGGTCTGTTTTCTAACTCATCAGGTTTATAGAAATGCTTAGTCATTGTTACGGCGGGCTTGGCTCTGATAGTCTGCATTGTTTAATCGCCATCAGTACTATTAAAACCCACACGAATCCCAAGTGTCGGAATCAATTGACGCTTTATGAGGCGCGTAATCGTAGTCAGATGATCCAGCAACTTTTGCTGCGTGGCTGTATCAGCGGTGGTTAAGTCTTCTGGCATCTGTGCCAATAATGTCGTGGTATCGGCAAGCGCCGTCGATAAACTATCAGCCACGTTGTTTTCGTTGTTACTGCCCAAAATAGCGGTTAAGACGGGGTCGGTCAACGCTGTGTTTAAAGTGGCCAATTTAGCATTGATAATAGCACGGCTTTGTCCAGCAGTAGCAGCTGGCACATGGCCTTTGGCTTTTCCTGTTAAGCCCAGTGGCTGCTCAATGGCATTAGATTTCATGGTCTCAACTAAGGATAGCAAAGAGTTAAACCATTGATTTAGCCCTTGGTCACTTTCAGCCGTCTTATCAATCGCCAGTAATTCGGTAGAATTCTGCTGCCAGTTTTTCTCAATGTCTTTTAAACGTGTGCTCAAGGCACTGCTTGCGCTTATCACATAAGCACACTGACTCGCATCTAAACTGTCATTGGCATATAACGCTTCTTCTAAACCTGGCACCCCTTGGACGATAGCGCTCTCATTAGCGAGCTGTTCAGGGCTGAGCGTTGGGTTGGACGCAATCAGCTCTGCCACACCGCTATGCACCAGTCCGCGCTCGTCCGGATAATAATTGATGTACAGATTGCTCATACTGGCGGTCGCTGGACCAAAATTAATCATCTCCGCACTTGCCCATGCTTGTGCCAACACCAGCCATTGATCGCGCAGCGCTTGTAGCTCTTCACCGCTGACAGGGGCCTGCTGACAGTGCTTTTGGGCCAAATCATGCAGTGCATCACTTTGCTTAGCCACGTCCGCATATGCTGGGATGACAATATCATTTGCCACGTGGGTCAGGTAGGTTTGTTCAGTATCAGCGCTAATGTCTACTGCCGTTATTTGAGCAATAGTATCGCCCGCCCCTTCTGTTGCACTGGCAGAGGTAGCGCTATCTTGTGCCACCTTTTGGCTATCCACGTCTGGCGCTTTACTCTCATCAGCCGGTTTTACACAGCTGATCAGCAATCCAGCACTCAAGGCAGACAACGCCACTGCTAAAGCATGGTTTATTTTCATAAGTTTCTCGGTAATTTTATAGGTAGTCATTTACATGGTTTTTATAATGATTTTAAAAACGCATTCAGTTCAGCCCGTCCTTGTTTGTCAAGGTTAAGTACTTTTTTCTGTTGTTTTTGTGCTTCTCCGCCATGCCATAACACCGCTTCCATGAGGGTACGAGCGCGGCCATCATGCAAAAACGTCGCTTGTGGATCAACGGTTTGGGCAAGACCAATGCCCCATAAAGCGGGCGTACGCCATTCGTATGAGTTGGCTAAAAACTCAACTTGGGCATCTTTAGGTGGCAGTTTGCCAGCAATCGTACGATCGGCGAGATCATCCCCCATGTCATGAAGTAGTAAGTCCGTATAAGGATAAATCACTTGTCCATGCTGCTCAAGATGGTCATCATCGGTTTTTGGCAGTTGATACCTTGGCGTGTGACAACTCTGACAGCCCATATCATAAAAGCGTTTTTTGCCAGCCAGCACCAGCTTGTCATCAGCATTGCGGCGATGCGGTACGGCTAAATTGCGTGTATAAAATTCGACAAATTTTGCCACCTCATCATTGACTTCAATAGGTGGCCTACCGTCCCCTTGCTCATCCGCGCCAGTCGTCGCCTTCACACAAGCGGTTTGTGTCGGCATACATGACTCGTGCGGGCGGATATTTGACGTCAGACCCATATCTTCATTAAAGGCGCTTTGGTTTTGGGTAAGCAATTTGGTTTGCCCAGCTTTCCAGCCGAAGCGTCCTAGCGCATGCTTGCCAGTTTGCGGATCCATCACCCAGTTAAATTTTCCACTGATATCGCTATTATTATTGTTATCGATGGCTTGTTTTTTAATGTCTTCGTCAGGTATTTGTTCGAGCAGCCCAAGCCCAATCATTGGTAAGGCAACACGCGGTGATACCATCAATTCATCGTCGAATGGGCCATAACCTGGCTTGGTCAAATTAAAAGTAGGTGCACGTAACGTTTCGACATGACCGTCGGTAAAAGTAACCGTTTTATCTGTCCACTGTACCGCAATTCTCGCTTCGGCAGGTACGCCTTGAATCCCACGATCTTGTAGCTGTCCACCATACATAGGATGAGCGACTTTTTCGATCAGTGAGTTCTGCAATTGCTGGCGCTGCTCATCCGTGGTCGCTGGCATCGCCAGACGAATAAGCAAACTGTCAGCATCGTCATCCATACTCATAGGCGCATGTCCCCGACCGTCTTTGACATGACAAGACTGGCAAGCAGCGACATTAAATAAAGCCCCCAGACCATCTCGGCTATCCGTGCTAGCAGGGGCGATCACCCACGGTTGCCGAAAAAAGGCATTCCCAATAAAAAAAGACCCTTTACGCGAAGCCGTCAAATTTGATGAAGGTTTAGAGTAACTCTCGGCACTACTGATACTGATACCTGTGTCGCCACCTTGCTTGATCTCTTGCGGATCAAAGCTGACCAATTGCTGTAGTGGTACGCCAGCCAGCGCCTCGATGGTTTGGCGTCGTTCAGGCGCTAAAGCTTGGTGATCGACTGCCCCCTCTGTATTAACAGCAGCGCCATCAGACACACCGTCAGTCGGCTGACAGGCACTGAGAAACAAAGTGAAAACCACCCCAAGTGTCAGCTTTGCTGGCGCGCTTTTGTTGATAAAAGAAGAGTAGAACAAGGCAGGTTGTTTGGCTTTTAAGACATCTTTGGTGTTCATAGAGAGTACCTTAGTTCTAGTATAGAACCATTAAAATCGCGTGCTATGAAGTGCCGAACATCTAGTCGACAGGGTACAGCTGCGCACTGACCTATCAGGCTATTTTAATACGGTATAAAAAACACGTTGCCAACAGCGGTCGACAACGTGTGTATTATACCTAAATTATTTTTCTAGCCAAATCATCCTCACTGACTTATAACGACTGCTTAGGCATCATAAGTAGATTCAGTTGGCTGTTTTAAGCACATACTTCTTAACTTAAAATTGCGACCCTGCGTCAGCATCTAGGTTATCAATACCCACCGCTTTTGCCGCATTTTCGATACCAGCAGTCAGCTCTTGTAAGCTGGTAATACTATTTTCAATCCAACTGCGGCGGACATTTTGTTCTTCAGCTGAAATCCCTTGGTCGCTAACTTGACCTGCGGTAGCAATCATTTGATCAACCTTGATCCCTTCTTTTTCCGCTTTTTCAACAAGCACGTTAAAGGCAGCTTCTACGTTAGCGAAATCAGTAGCCAACTTATCAGCGGCTTCTTGGTTACCCGTGTCTATAAGGTAGTCTTTCACGCCATAACCCCCGACTGTTTTACCAGCGACTGTCTTATAGCTACCGTTAAAAACATTTTGAATCCCGCGAGCATTATTAGCATAGCTAAGATGCGTCAAGTCACTAAAACACTCGTGCTCATCTTCAGTAGAGCCTGTGACAAATGCAACCTGCATACGCTCGGACGCAAGCTCACCAAGTGCTAAGCTGCCCATCTGGTACATAATCTGACGCAAACCATTGTCATATTTACGTGCCATAAGGTCGCTGCGTAAGGTATTTTCACTTTCAGGCTGCCACTCAGCTTCCATCGCTGTTAAGTCATCCACCAGTAACTGAGCGGCGGCTTTTAAGAACTCACCACGGCGCTCACATATGCTCGCATCTTCATTGACTGTATCACCACTGGTACATTCACCAGCTTTAGTTACATAGTCGCTTACCGGACGATTGCCTGCGCCTTCGCCCACCCCATTCGTGTCTTGACCCCATAGCATGAACTCAATGGCGTGATAGCCAGTAGTCACGTTGGCTTCACTACCACCAATCTCATTCATTTCTGCTAACAGCTCAGGGGTAATGGTGCTGGTATCTTGCTTGACGCTCCCAACCGTAATGCTATCACTGTTGATGATATTGTCTTGACTGCTGTACTCGCCTTCATAGCTGTCACTGACATAATCAATCAGAGCCTCATCAAGTGGCCAAGCATTTACCTGCCCCTCCCAGCTATCGATGCTGCCAATTTCACGTTTGTCATTGGCTGTGACAAAACCTTCATCAAAACGGAAAATCTCAGTTTGTGAATAAGGCTGACGTGCCGCTTTATAAGCAGCTTTTGCCGCATCAAGATTTGCTTGAGTAGGCGTTGCTACGTATGTTTCTACTGCCGTTTGTAGCGCTTTGGCAGTATCTAACGAGTCTTTATAAGCGGCATGCGCCATGTTGGCATAGCTGATCATCAGTCTATCAGTGTGAGCCTTATCGGCAGCTGACAGCTGGGTATCATCAGCCGCTTCTGTACTTTGCACTTCTGTTTGCGTATCAGCGCTCGTGTCAGCGTCTTCGGCAGTTTGCTTGGTGCAACCCGATACCATTAACAGCCCTGCAAGTGCAGCAGCTAAAGTAGTTGGTAAAATCTTACGGCTCGTTACTGTGGTAGTCGTCATACACATCCTCAAAAAATATAGCAAAAGAAAATTGGTTTTGATTAAAGAGCATCCATTATATTAATCATTTAGATCCTATTACCGCAAGAGATCTTAGCTACCCACACTGACTATTTATCATGCATAGTAAGTTATCGTGCATAGTAAGACGTTTCATACTACAGCAATAAGAAAACTTTACAAATTATAGTGTTATTGATAATCATTATCAATATTTAATTTTAGGTTCCTTCTTGATTTTATTAAATTATCCTTTAAGCAGGAATAAAAAATGGTTAAATCAAACATAAAAAAAGACCAGCAATAAGCTGGTCTTTTTTACGTGTTAAGTAAGATCAATTTTATCTAAGATAAATAACCACTATAGGGATAGCTGTTAAATCTCTAACAATCTCTTGATTAGTTAACACTCTGTGGAGAGTTAATGGTTAGCTCAACACGGCGGTTTTGCTGGCGACCATAATCAGTGCTGTTATCAGCTACTGGACGCGATTCCCCATAAGCCACTACATTGATACGATTAGAAGCGACACCGCGAGCCGTCAGATAGTTAGCCACTGAGTAAGCACGATCACGTGACAGACCCATGTTGTACGACGCTGAACCTCGGCTATCTGTGTGACCAGTAATGTTCACAGTGGTTTTATTGTACTGGTTCATGGTAGAGGCCAGCTTATCAAGTGTTGGCTTGAAAGATGAGCTTAGGGTCGCATCGTCAAAGGCAAAGGTGATGTTACCTGGCATAACCAAATCGATGTTACCGGTGCTAGGGTTTTGCTCAACCGTGACGCCTGTACCAGCCATTTGTTGCTCAAGCTGCTTAGCCTGACGCTCCATATAATAACCAACACCTGCACCTAAAGCGGCCCCAATCGCAGCATCACGACCTGTTTTATCGCCGCCAGTTGCTTTTGAGATAGTAGCACCACCAGCTGCGCCAACTAACGTACCAAGTGCGGTCTTGTTTAGACGTTGTTGTCCTGTGTTTGGATCAGTAGTACAACCACTAAGCGCTAGACCTGATGCAACTGCTGCAATCATTAATTTATTACGCATAATATTTCCTCTTAAGCTTAAAAAGTTATAGATAAGGTGTGCTTTTTATAAATATTTTCCATTAATTTTTTCTAGGTGTATATATACACTCGTTGTCATTATGGCAACTCCCATCTAACCATGTGTAATATTTTGTCATACCTGTGTATGAGAAGTGCAGAATGCGTTACTAGATTGCTATACGGGCAAATTTCTGAACCTCAAATTTTTGATTTTTAGTACTGGTATCACAAGTCACGTTTACACGCGTACACTAGGCGGCCTTTCTGCTAAAATTAAACAATAGCAAGGGCTAAGTAACACTCGGGTATAGGCAGCTGTCTTTATAAGCCATGCTTAGCGTTTTCTCATGATGCCTCATGACTAAAACGTCTTGAGTTGATCATAGATTTATTTATAGACAAAAATTTATAATGTTACTTTTTTGACCCCATAAAAATATACATGTCTTTGAGCCTAGTCAAACGAGCAGCTCCAGCAATGGATGCCTTACATACTCATAAGATCGACCGAAAAGGATTTAGCATGCGACTAACATCTGCGATTCAAAAAATACACAAACGCACCCCAAAGTTAGGCAAAGCCGTCTCCCTTGCGACAGCCACTGGCGTCATCGCAGCCAACAGCTTCAGTTGTAGCATTCCTTTATGGCTAATGGGCGTTGGCAAGATTTTCACTGGCGCGGCTATTGCCGATAAGACAGTCATCAAAATCACCAATCACTGGATCGGTAGTAACAATGCGTTAATCGACAACATACTGCCGCGTAAAGATTGGCGCATCAACTTACCCGATGACGTTCATATGCATGGTAAATACTTGCTTATCAGTAACCATCAGTCTTGGGTCGACACCAGTATCGTGCAGTATATTAGTGAAAAACGCTTGCCGTTAACCCGATTTTTCACCAAATTTGAACTGATCTACATTCCCATTGTTGGCCAAGCCTTTTACTTTTTAGATTTCCCAATGATGCGCCGATATTCCAAAGAGGCCATCGCCAAAAATCCTGCCTTAAAAGGTAAGGACATTGAAGAAGCCAAGCGTGCCTGCGCGCTTTTGAAAGGCAAACCATTCACCTTGTTAAATTATCTAGAAGGTACGCGCTTTACCAAGGCCAAACATACACAGCAGCAGTCCCCTTATACGCACCTCCTAAAGCCACGCGCAGGCGGTTTATCATTGGCCATTAACGCGTTAGGCGCCGATATCGATGGCATGTTAGATATGACCATTGTCTATCCGGATGGGGTACCGACTTATAGTGATCTTTGGAAAGGAAACATTAAACGCTTGGGTGTGGATGTCAGGCATATCAAGATACCTGATGCCCTATTCACTGGCATCCAAAATGGTGGATATGAAAACGATGCCGCCGTAAAAGCGCAAATGTTTGAGTGGGTTGAGCAAATATGGCGCGAAAAAGACCAGCTGATTACAGAGATGCTGGCTGAGTTTGAAGCAAACCCGCAAACTTAAGCCGTTTATGACGGTTAAGAGCGTGAGGGCGTAAAGAGAATCAGTGCATAATTATAATAAAAGATGGGTTGTTTTTTAACCTTATTCATTGATAATGTGAATGGTTATAAGCTTATGGCTTTTTTCCCATGACTGACTTGGTGGCCATGTGCTATTTGAGTCGCTTATTTTTTATGCTATTGATTACTTATAAGGTTTGACTGTGTCCGCCTCTCCTATTACTAGTCCACCGCTAGACTCAGCGCCCGTGCCAAATCAGTCGCCTCGTTTATCAGATGATAAGCTGCCCCGACCCAATCGCCCAAAGCCAAATCGCTTAAAACTTACTTATGATATCGTGATGATTATTGCGATCAGTATTGATCTGCTACTGATTAGTGTGGATGCGATCTTGATGAGTAACTTTAGTCACAATGTCGCAGGGTGGCTAAGCATTAGCGAGGCGCTCAACTGGTATCAAAATACCCTGCATGACCCTTTGCGTACTGTTGGCGGTTTTTTTACCGTCTTTTTAATTCTTGAGCTGTTGTTGCGTTGGGCGATTGCAGTGAAACAACAAGTTTATTATCGCTGGTTCTTTTTTCCTTTTGTCCATTGGTACGAAGTACTGGGTTGTTTTCCGCAGCTACGAGCCTTACGTTTGTTTCGAGCAGTGGTCATCGGCAGGCGCTTATATCAGCTTGGCTACCAAGTACTGCCGCAGCCCTGGATCAATCGCATTACATTCTATATCGACTTACTCTTAGAAGAGCTGTCTGATCGCGTCATACTAACCGCTATCCAAAATTTTCGGCAGCAACTGACCAACCCTGAGACGCACAAATCACTTATTGAATCCACGATTGCGCGAAATCGCACGGAAATTGAAGCCGCATTGTTGTCCGTACTACGGTCAGAGCTAGCACCCAAATTACAGGCATTGACGGCATCAACAGGCGGCGGCAATATGTTAGCCAGTGAGATGGGCCATGCTATTGAAGAAGGGTTGGCCAACACCCCCGAGTTACGCCGTTACCTGCGCATGATACCCATCGCTGGTAGTTTAATTGAATCGCAGCTACAACATGTCGGGCATAACATAGGTGAAAACGTCGTTTACGCGTTGAATAAACGCCTGCTTGACACTGAGCGTCTCGACGCATTGATGGTAGCGATTGCGAATGGTATTGCGAATATAGACACGGATAATACTGCACTGGATACCTTGATTTCGAGTATCATTGATGACAGTCTGACTGAGTTTGAAGCTCAAGTAAAAGTACAGCAGTGGAAACATCAAGACATGCTTAATTTGTAACCTGTACTTCTAACAGTGGGTATGGCTCAGTAGTAAATAAACAATATGGTTCGATAACAAAATAGCAGCGTGAGTACAGCGATAGGATTATCTCTTGAGGATTTATATATGACAGTTTTAGAGAACAATAACCAGGCCTCGAGTGCCGCACCAGCGTTGGCCTTTTATGGCAAGATGCTGACCTTTTCACGTTTGCAGTTTAGTACCGATGATCTGGTCGCTATTGAAGCCCAGCTTGCTGAAACGCTGAGCAATAAAACCAGCAATATCCCCATCCTCATCGATAGTGAGGTTGAGCAAGACTTATCAGCATTGGTAGAGCTGTTATGGTCATGGGGTCTACAACCTATCGGCGTAGTGACAGGGAAGCTGGACGAACAAGCACGCGCACAGCGCTTGGCGATCTTCCCCGCCGATGGCAAACGTATCGAGCGTATTTTACCGAGCAAAAAAGCAGCGCCGCAGGTCGCTAAAGTAGCCGAGGATAAAAATGCCGATTTGGCCAACAATAAAGACACCCCTGCAATCAACGACACAGCCACTGAGACAACGATATCTGATGTCACTGCAGAATCCCTAGTGAGCACTGAGCAAATTACCAGCCTCATTTATGACCAAATGCTACGCTCAGGGCAAAGCCTCAATCATGTTGGCGGTGACTTAATCTTGACCAACAGTGTCAATAGCGGTGCTGAAGCGATTACTGATAATAGCTTACACATCTACGGTCGTGCCCAAGGTCGACTGGTTGCAGGCGCAACTGGTGACAAAGATGCGCGTATTTTTTGTCAGGTTTTCAATCCATCATTGGTTTCGGTGGCTGGCACCTATTGCTTGCGCGACAACTTACCCGAGCATGTGATTGATAAGTCAGTGCAAGTCAGGTTTATAGAAGGTGAAGGTCTGGTATTTACGGTGATGGATGAAACCTAACAGACTCACTGGTTTGCACCCATCAGTATTTTAGGCGCTTTTTAGAAGGGTCGGCTGACTAAGCTGGTCGACTCTTAACGGCCTTATAAGTGGCTTACTTAATATTATAGTAAGTTTATTTAACAAAATTGCTCTATGATGAATCGCTAGCTCTGCCACTATTTACCCTCTTCATACATGCCTATTTTATTAGATAAAAAAGGCCGTATTAACTGGTAAATTTTAGGTAACGAGGCCGTGTGGTCTATATAGAAACTGTTTTTCTGCTTTAGTCTCGACCTGCTATAAATTTTTGTTTATTTATGCTAGGCTAGGTTCGCAGGTAGTGTATATATCGTATGTGAATAACATGCCGTTGCCCTATTTATATAAAGATAACCCATTGATTCATAGGAGTGTGCCATTGTGGCGAAGATAGTTGTAATCACTTCAGGTAAAGGCGGTGTGGGCAAAACCACGACAAGTGCCTCTTTTGCCGCTGGTTTAGCGTTGCGTGGCTATAAGACAGTCGTTATCGATTTTGATGTGGGTCTACGTAATCTAGACTTGATCATGGGTTGTGAGAACCGAATTGTTTACGATTTTGTCGATGTCATCACCGGTAACGCGCGCTTGTCGCAAGCCCTTGTCAAAGACAAACAGCTCGAAAACTTGTACATCCTTCCCGCCAGTCAAACCCGTGACAAAGACGCATTGACAAATGAAGGTGTGGCGGAGGTTATGGCTGAGCTGTCTAAACAGTTTGACTATATTATCTGCGATTCGCCTGCTGGCATTGAGCGTGGGGCTCAGTTAGCAATGTATCATGCTGATGAAGCGATCATCGTCACCAACCCTGAGATCTCATCAGTGCGTGACTCAGATCGTATTATTGGTATTTTACAAAGCCAAACGAAAAAGGTCGCAGAGAATCAAGGTACGGTACGTGAGCACTTGATTATCACTCGTTACAATGCTGAGCGTGCCGCTGCTAATGAGATGATGGATATCGATACGATCTCGAATGATATCCTAAAAGTGCCGTTACTTGGCGTGGTTCCTGAAAGCCATTCAGTGCTTGAAGCATCTAACCACGGTGAGCCCGTTATTCATTATACCGATTCTGTTGCTGGTCAGTGTTATGATGACATTGTCGCCCGTTTCTTAGGCGAAGAACGTCCACTACGTCATATTGACGTGAAGAAAAAAAGTTTATTACAGCGCTGGTTTGGGGGTTAATGATGACTAAGAAAAAAGGATTTTGGAGTAGCCTGTTTGGTACTGACGACAGTAGTAGCGCAGGCAGCGCTAATTTAGCTACTGAACGTCTTAAGGTTATCGTTGCTAGCGAAAATCGTTTAAATAATCGCTTAACCGTTGATCGTATCGAAAAAATGAAACGTGAAATACTAGAAGTGGTTAATAAGTATGTCAATGGCGTCCAGATAGATGATGTCAATATCAATCATCGTTCTGAAGACAGCTTAGATGTACTAGAGATGAATATCAGTTTGCCTGAGCATAAAAAATAACGTCGTCAAACGCTCTTTTGTGCCTTGACGCCTTTATGCCGCACCTAAAAAAGCCCTAAGTACTCTCGTGCTTAGGGCTTTTCGTCGATAAGAAGTAACACAAAAACGACTACTTCATGCGCGCTATCAAATTGTCTTTTTTCACAAACTGATGATACAAAGCTGCGCCAATATGGATAAGCGTAAACGCAATAATCGCAGGCCAGATAATATCAGTGTGCAAATCATTATAGGAGCGGGCCAAACCGCGATCTGGGGTGACAAACACTGGAATCTGAAACAAGCCAAAAATATCAACTGGTCGGCCACCATAGACCGTCATTAACAAGCCGGCCATTGGCATGGCGATTAATAACGCATACAAACCAAAATGGGTTAAGTGTGCCAGCAGGGCTTGCCACTTTGGCATTGGGACTGATGGCGGAGCTTTAGTCAATAGACGGTTGATGACCCGCGCTATCATCCAAAACAGCAAGCTGATGCCAAACGATTTATGCAATCCGATATAAAGGTTGCTATCAAGATTGTCATACAGCAGTATCATTACCCACGTGACTAGCAACAAAATCGCACTAATCCAATGAAAAATACGGCTACTGACGGACCACTTTGATACGTTTGAATTTACATTACTCATGAGTTGCCCTATTACCCTCGTCATCAATTAGCTGTCATTCACGTGATAGACAAAACAGCTATGATTCAGTAGTTAATCATCATCAAGGATAACTGGACGATCGCTTTGATAGCAAAGACCCACTCAAAAACAGATGAAAAGTTAGCTGTCTAAATCAATTAATTGGTGCGCAATTTTATCTAAGTCTGGCACCAAGTAAGTTTTGTCATCAATCATAACGGTTTGAAAAAGGTAGGATAGCACAACGTTTTCATTAAGGGGTAATCCTCTATCATCAGTATCCATATTATTGAGGGGCTCAGAATTATCGAACTGCTCAGGGACATCAATGTCTTTCACCTCAGAAATACGCACTTGTCGTGGTTGCAACTTACCTGCCGTTTGCAAAGCCAAGCGGTGATCTGAGGTATTACCCTCTAATACCACGATTGTCTCTGGCGACTGATCCTGCGGTAACAGATGAAATACCATCAACGCTTGTTGCTGCCAGTTATAGGTTGACGTACGCTCGGCACAGTTTTCCACACTCAAAATCAGGCTACTTGGAATCAACCAGTCAGGTTGGTTAACAGCTGGAATAACAGTAACATCGAGCATACCGTTGTTTGTGGTCAGCAAGCTTACTGCCTCAAACGAATGTTTCAAAATTTGTTTCATACATCGCTCACCATAAGTTAAGGCGAAGAGCTTGTCACCGCCCTCTCGCCAATATAATCCGTCAGTTTTTTTGCCAAATCCGCTGGACTACCGACAAAACCACAATACCCTGAATCAATAATAGCCTGAGGTTGACTTGAGCAAGCGCTCAAACTAGGGTCTTGCGCCCACAATTGACTGTTGTTATGTTGAATGAGATCCAAGTACTGGGATCCATCGTTGCCCATCCCTGAAAATATGATATTGATAAGCTCACTACCATAAACGTCGCTGGTGTTTTTGAGAATCTGACCGATAGCAGGTTTATACTCCCCACTCCAAGCTTGATCTAACAGTATTACTCGACCTGTTGAGTCACAGACAATCTGCTTATCGATAGGTGCTATAAGGCACTGACCGGCTCGTAAGCGCTGTGAAGAGGTAATGACCTGACAACGCCAGTTATTATGACGGTTGAGTATGCGCGGCAAGGTATCAATCATGGTTCTGTTAAAATGATGGGCCAGTAAAATACAAATCGGCAGCGTGGGCGACACGTTATCTAAAAACTCTTTTATGGCATTAGGCCCTCCCATAGAAGCGCCCAAAAAAACCACATAGCGCCAATCTATTTCAGGACTTTCATTCCTTTGAACAGGGGCATCTACTAAGAGCGGCAAAGCAAATATGTGTGCAAGCTTACGCTTTAACTTACGCTGCCATTTGGCATACTGCTGCGCTTCATTCAGATAAGGTGCTTGACTAAAACCGACCAGTACGGCGGCGGGTTTAGAGGCAGTAGTCACGGTAAGCACATTATCATCGTAGTCACTGTCTATCAGCCAAATGTCGATGGCCATATCGGTGAGCTCGCTTTTTTTTTGCAATTGCAGCCGTGACACACAACCAACGAGGGTAAAACCGCAGCTGCGTACAGTGTCCGAAAAAGCCATACGCTGATGGTAGTCTTCTGCTACCACCATCACCTTGATATCATCTTTGTTTTTTTTACTCAGTGCCAAAACACGTGCATTATCCATCATGAGTCAAGCTGACCTTTTGACCCAGTATCTGCTGGATTTTACTGAGCAGCTCTTGCTCTTGGAATGGCTTACCCATGTAGTCATTCACGCCAATCTCTAAGGCACGCTCACGGTGCTTCTCACCCGTACGTGAGGTAATCATAATGATAGGAATGTGCTGTAAGCGCTTATTGTGTCTGACTTGGGTAGCGACCTCAAAACCGTCCATGCGCGGCATCTCAATGTCTAGCAGTATCATGTCTGGGGTCGTGTCTTGTAATATCTCAATCGCATCGATACCATCTTTTGCCACTGCCACGTTAAACCCTTGGCGCTCCAAGAAACGTGACGTTACTTTACGTACGGTGACTGAGTCATCGACGACTAAGACCGTGGACTTAGACTCTAAACGACCTCGTTTAGCATCAGCGGATTTCGTGACGTTTTTACTTAACTGGGCATTACGCATTAACGCGATCAGATCTAAGATGAGCATTACCGAGCCATCGCCCATAATAGTAGCAGCTGAAATCCCAGGTAGGTTCGACAGCTGTTTTCCTAATGGTTTTACCACCACCTCAATACGTGACCCTGCGATTTGGTCAACTTGCAAAGCAATGTTGTGTCCTGTGCGGTTTTTAATAAGAATGAGAGGCAAACTGGTGTTGGTGTTAACAACAAGCTCATTTAGCTTATTGCCTGATAAGATTTCATTTAAATAGCGCACCCGATAATCACCATCCTCAAAGCTCAATGTTGCATCATTTGACTGATAATAGTCGTAAAGCTTTTCTGGACTGATACGAACCACACGCTCAATCTGCACCAATGGTATCGCATAATATCGATCCGCGGCCCGAACCACCAACGCATCAGACACAGCCACCGTCAGTGGTAAACGCATCGTAAAGCGTGATCCCTTACCTAACTCCGAGGTGACCGATACGGCGCCACCTAATTGACGAATCTCGCTAATAACCACGTCCATCCCAACGCCGCGACCAGAAATTTGCGTCACTTGTTTACTGGTACTTAGGCCCGCATTAAAAATATATTGCATGATATCAAGATCAGTGAGGCTATTATCGTCTGCGTCAATGAGACCTTGAGAGATCGCTTTATTACGTACCGCGTCTACATCAATACCGCGACCATCATCTACTAACTGAATGACAATCTCACTCCCTTCACGCTGCACTTCAAGAGTGATACGCCCACTACGCTCCTTACCTGCTTTTAGACGCGTCGAGGTGTTCTCGATACCATGATCGACCGCGTTACGCAGCATGTGCTCAAGCGGCGAGGTAATACGCTCTAGGATGGTTCTATCCATCTCGTCATCAGCGTTGATTATTGTTAACTCAACAGACTTGTTAAGCTCATTAGCGGTCTGACGCACGACCCGCTCAAGACGCGGGGTCAAGCGCGTAAATGGCACCATACGCGAATGCATAAGCCCATCTTGCAACTCAGTTTGTGTTCGTGACAGCTGTAATAAAAGACTTTCGCTATCACGTGTTTTCTCTAACAAGGTGTGGTTAATATCAACCAAATCCGACGCCGATTCTGTCAAAGACTTTGATAATTGATTCAAAGAAGAGTACTGATCCATCTCTAGAGGGTCAAAATCTTCATTCTCAATCAGCTCATCGTCTATCTGCGATAAAATTTGTGCCTCAAGCTCGATTTCCATCCGGCGTAACTGATCGGCTAGCCGCTGTACTGTGATACCCATATCTTCAATACTGTTGGTCAAGCTGCTCATACCCATATCGATACGCGCACGGTTAATGGCTGACTCGCCAGACAAGTTGATCATATGCTCGATCAACCCTCCTGAAATACGAATCATCTCATTATTGTTAGCACTCTGATCTTCCTCGTTGGTACTGCTGACCATCGCTGGCATGTCACTAATATCTTTCGCAAGATACTGTGAATCCTGCCTTTCTCTCGCTATGAAGATTGCTTCATGCTGTGCCTGCAGAGACTCCTTGGGTATTTGTTTTAAACTGTCTGGATTTTTACCAAACTGCTGTAACGCTTCAATGAGCAATGCAGGCGTTGGCGGATTGACATGCTGTCTAAGCATCGATACCGCATCGGCAAGCCAGTCATGACTGGCAACGAGTAACTCTAATACTTTTTTGGTAGTAGGACGGCGGTTATTCACAAAATCTTTATAAACAGCCTCCATTTCATGAGCCAGATCAGCGATGCCAGCCGCAGTAACCATTCGTGCCCCACCTTTGATGGTGTGCAAATCACGCTGAAGCGCTTGAAGCGCGGTTGTGTTACTTGTATCTTTTAAGAATAAATGCAGATATTTATTACGATTGGTAAGCTCTTCTGCTTCTTCTAAAAACACCGCCAATATATCAGGATCAGGCAAACCATGAGCCCATGACTGTTTAATCATAGTGTCTAGGCTTAAAGCATCAGACGCCGCATCGCTATCATAACTACTGTCAGCTGTACTTACCGTCTCAGAGTCAAAACGGCTCTTCGGTGCTGGTATGATGAGCTCTACCGTTTCTGGCAACGTTTTTGCTTTTTCAAACTGTTGTAATTGCTCGATAAGCGCTGAGGCAAAAAACGATTTTTTATAATTTACGATATGCATCAATTGCAGTGACATCGTGTCCTGCACCACCTGCATAATCTCAAGCCATTGCGCTGTTGGTGCTTGTCTGTTCTCTACAAACGCTTCATAGATACTTTCAGCTTCGTGAGTCAAATCGCCGATACTACGAATACCTGCCATCCGCGCGCCACCTTTGATAGTGTGCAGATGGCGTTGCAAAACTTTTAATGCATTAACATTGGTGATATCAGCACGCCATTTATTAAAGCTCTCATCTAGCGCCGTATCAAGCTCCTGCGCCTCTTCTAAGAAGATCTCTAACAGTTCAGCGTCGGTATCAATAGACTCAAGCTGTAGATCAGGCGCTGAGACGGTTTGCACAGTAAAGATGCTTTCATTATGAGTACTGCTATCATCATTTTGGTAGATATTTTGCAGGTCATCAAGAGCTTGCTGATCGATTTTCAGTGACATACTACCCGCTAACGCATCAAACAAACCGACTAATTGGGCATGGCCGTCATGTAATACCGCTTGAACATTTTTGTCTCTTGCTTTGTCAGGATTATCCTGCAAGTAGCTATAAGCATGACCCAGCTCATTGAGGATTGAGGTGAATTTTGGAAACGCTTGGGCTTTATTGGCTAAATACTGTATTTGCGAAATTTGCTGCTCTATATAACTCTGAACTTGTGCTGTCTCAGAGTGGCTCAGTGCGGCATCTAACTCCCATTCAGCATCCAATAATTCATCGATATGATTGTCTAAAAGCTGCGCGATCGTTGGTTTATTATCCGATATAACATCAGCATCGCTAACGCCATATGGCTCGCCCAGCATGGCTTGTAAAGAGGCTATATCTTGTTGACTTTGCGCGCCTTCTATCGACACATCTTGTGGCTGAATGTTTTGTTTGTAATTGTGCAAGTAGCCATCCATCAACGTGGCAGACTGAGCCAATGCTTCTAAATGCTGAGCATTCATGGCCGTATCTTGCTGCTGCAACAACTCCAAGCTATGCTCAATGGTGGCACTAACTTCACTGATAGCGGCTAAAGCACTAGAGCCAGACGCCCCTCTCAACGTGTGAAACGCCCGTACAATCGCATCGGTCACTTCAACGTAAGGCTGATTTTGATGTTCATCAACGAATTGATCAATATCGTGTAACAACCCTTCGGCTTCGTCGATAAAAATCTCAAAGAATGCTTTTTCTTTTTCGCTTTGCGGCGCTAAGATAATGGGTGCTTCTGCTATCATTTCGTTGACAGAGTTAATCGTCTGTAGCGTAATGTCTATCTCTTCGCTACTGTCATCATCAATAAGATTGGCTTCATCTACATCAGCTGGCACGACCCAATCTTGGTTGGCTTGCTCTTGCTCAAACTCATTCGATGCTTGCTCGGTCAAGGTAGAATAGCTGAACTCATCCCCTTGCTGTTTACTAAAAGCCTTAGCGCATGCAATCCATAGTGGCACCATGGTAGGGTATTCTTGACCGTTATTTTCAAACACCGTTAGCATCTTAGGATAGGCAGCTAACACATCTGCAATAAGCTGACACATATCTGCTGAGACCGTAATACTACGATCCAAGAGGCGATTCAGCATGTTTTCTATCGCCCATGCCAGCTCCGCAGTGTAGTTAGCCCCGACCATACGCCCCGACCCTTTTAAGGTGTGGAACCCGCGACGGATATCCGCCAGCACGCTTAAATCCGTTGGTGACAGTTGCCAATTTGCCCATAAAGGTACGATTTCTGCCAATACTTCATTGGCTTCTTCTATAAATATCTCTTTAATATCAGGATCGGCATCGCTCGCATCTACTGGCAACTGCTCCGTCTCCGCCATAAAAGACTTCAATACCGCTGGTATCACTAGTGTAGATAAGGACGCAGGTTTACTGCTCCTTTCACTATCATTACTGTCTTTGGTAGATTCATAAACGGTATCGAGAGAATCTGACAACTCAGCATAGTCCGCCGTCAAACTTGATACTTCAGTATCAGTCAGTGCAGACTCAGAGGTGGTTAGCCCAGCATTGATAGGCTGCTGTGTCATTAAGTTGTGACTTTGTAAAATAGTAACAGCAGGGTCAAAACCTGGTAACTGCTGCGCTGCAAAATCTGTGACTAACGCTGGCAAACGCTTGGTCGTCTCTATCACAAGACTGACTATCTCATCTGTGACAGGTAGTGTCTTATCTAAAAGGCGATTGAGTAGGTTTTCGATTGACCACGCCATCTCACTGATACTAAAAGCCCCGACCATACGCCCTGAGCCTTTTAAGGTATGAAAGCCTCTGCGTACTTCCGTTAAGGGAGTTAAGTCCTGTGCATCCTGCTGCCAGATCGGTAAGAAGTCTTCTAGGTCGGTGATGACGTCTGTCGCCTCTTCGATAAAGATGTCGCGAATCTCTTCATCTATCTCAAAGTTATCAGGCTTGACTTGCTCACGAGCGCGCATCAATGCAGCACTCTCGGAACTATTATTATTTTGGTCATTAGCGCTATTACTGCCAACGTCGGTAGTCGCTTGCTCTACCACACTCTCACTTTCTGTGCTTGAGTCAGTAACAGGAGCAATCTCGCCACTATCATCATAACGAAGTACATTCGTTGCGGCGGGCTTTTGCGTCAGAAAAGTGTCGTTGATCGTCTCTGGTGCTTCAATATAAACATCTAGAAGCTGGGCGGCTTTAGTAGTGTGCTCATTGGCCCGTGTTAGTAACTGCTGATTGAAAACTTGCTGCGCCAGGTAATCAAGCAGCAGCTCAATAGACGTTAGCCCCTCAGCTAGCGATTGGGTCACATCCCAACTGAGCGCTTCGATCTTGTGAGTTGCCAGCTGTGTAAATATGCTGGCCATGTCATTCATGGTTTGGCGAATGGCGGGTAAACCCATGTCAGCAAAAGCATCACCAATACGAGTAAAGTCTGTAGCCGTTGGCAACAGATGGATATCTTGACGCTGTATATATGCACTAAAGCTTTGCTTGACGTCTTCGACCGCAATACGTAGCTCACGCAAGCCTTCGCCAGCGGGAGTTGAATCCTGACTATCAGCCGTTTGCGTATCAACACTTTCGCCCACATCAGACCGCGTAATAAAAGAGGCCGCGTTTCCTATTTTAAGAGATATCGTCTGTTCGGTATTATAAATAGCACTGTACAACTCTTGAAGCTTACGCTCAATCTGCCCCTGCTCTTGGGCAAAGCCTGTTTCTGACGATAAAGCGTGCTCTATATCTGTAAGCACCGTGTCGACTTGTGCCACATAGTATGTCCAGCCTCGCCCCTTAAGCTGACTTTTTATTTTTTGCAACGGTGTTAAAAGCGTGTCTGGCTTATCGAGATGGAAGATAAGGGTTTCAAGCTCACTTAGTATCCGTGGTAAAAAACGTGGAGGCGTCGGTGCGCTATGCGATACACCGCTTAGCGTAGACTGCGTGCGCTCACTGTTTTGTGCCAGACTATTTAACTCAGCATACACGCTGGTAGTTAAATGTTTAATAGTGCTCGATGACAGCTGAGTGTGCTGGACACAAGACGCTATCATTTGCTCAAGCTGACTTAACAATGGTGCATACTGTTCAGGCAGCGGTGTGTCGTTATGAGTCAGATCATTGAGCCACAAGTCTGTTAAATACCACAGGCGTTGTAAGTCACCATCCTGAGTGGTCTGCCATAAGTATTGACTGACCCTTGCTAATACCGTTAATAAAGAGGCCTGATTGGTATTGGTAACCAGTAACTCTTGTACTTGCTGTCGCCAAACCAGTAATAACTGTTGATAGTGATGGTCAGTCAACTGCGTAGCGGCTCTACTAGTCGGTACTACCACCTCAATATTATCGATAACACTGTCGCCAGTAACATGGTTGTCAGTAACATGGTCATCGACAGCGTTAGGGTATGAATGCTCACCTTGATGATCGATAAGACTAGCAGGTGAGTCAGTCTCTATCCCTAATTTTGCCAACGCCTGCGTAAGCTTGTTAGTAGCGTTACTAACAAAGGCGGTACGGTAACTGCTCGTATGTGCGTATTGATTCAATTCTCGCTGCAACAACTCATGAGACAGTTGGCCGATACGACGATGAGTAGAGTTACTATTGTGGCTGCTTGTGCGATTGCTTGCTTCTGCCAGCAAACTCAGTTTATTGGCGAGACTTGCCAATAAAGGCAGGCGGATCATGGTCAGCGCCCCACCAACCTGATGGTAGTTCTGTACCATCTGCTCGGCATTAGTGCGATCAGCGCCTAATTGCCAGCCCTCAGATATCTGTGATAATTGCTGATTAAACAGAGGTAACAACCATTCAAGCGTCACTATGTCATTGGGCTGGTTTTTCATCGGTTTATCCTAACTCGTTTAGGCACTAATTTAGGCGTGGATTTTTTGCCACACATTAACCTGTGGGTGCGCAATACGGCGCATATTCGAAGGACGCCAAAACAACGCCTCACCTGGAGCCAATATAATATATCCACCTAACGCACACTGTTCTGATAGTCTCGCTAGAATATCGCGCTGATCAAACTTACGAAAATATAGCAGCATATTTTGACAGATGATCACATGCTGAAGATGCGACGTGGGTGGTTTTTTCTCAATAATGTTGTGTAAAGCGAAACTAACGCGCTGTTGCAATATTGGCGCAACCTGCCAGTCTGCGTGCGTACTGTTTGTCGCTTTTTTTACAGCAGATAAACCATAAAAATTTGACTGATGCGCCTCACTCTTATCTCGCAATGGCTGAACAAACTGCTGGCAACGGGCGGGAATTAAGAGCTGCTGCCGCTTATCATACTGCCCCAGTCGTGCCTGTAAAATGGCTTGTTGGCTGACATCAGTACCCAATATCACATAGTTTGTCAATGGCTCCGCTGCCAAGCTCATCGCGAGCGACCACGTTTCCTGCCCACTTGCACAACCAACGCTCCAAATACGAAATAACTCACTAGAGCCATTGTCACTACTACGGTCGGAGGCCGTCAATTGATGCTGCCGCGCATACTTTGTGACAAATTCTATAGACGGCATGTGGCGAAAGAAACGACTTTCATGGATCAGCACTTTATCTAACAACTGCTGACGTAACATAGTATTGTTTGGCAGTTGATGCCATAAACTATTAGCTGTCAGTCCATGCGTTAATACCGTACGGTCAATCGCATTTATCAACCACTGCAGCTGGACATCTGGTAGAACAAAGCCAATTTCTTGCTCTATGTACCGTTGCCACTGCTGCACATCAAGACTGTCTTCCTGCCTAGCGTCTGTGACCAAAGAATTCTTGCCTGATTGAATGGGATCGCCATCTGGTTGAGTAAAATTATTCACATCACCTGCTATGATTTTTGCTGCACGTCATCACGGCTCGTACAGCGTTTTAACGCACACATTAATAAAAGACGATAAACCGTTCAGTACTGACTTAGCACTGAGCGTTATTATCAAGCGCTTTCTGACAACGTATTTTCCGTACTCAGCGTGTCACTGTCTAACAACTCATCGTCATTCGTTACTTTAAAGCCTGTCACTGACTCTTGTAGCGCTGCCGCCATCTCGCTCAGCTCACCAATAGAACGCGCTGTTGCCATCGTCCCAGATGAGGTTTGTGAGGTAATGTCTTGGATAATATTCATAGTGTGCGAGATGTGTCCAGCAGATTCAGCCTGCTGCATGGCTGCATTTGAGATGTTTTGAATCAAATCAGCCAACGTGTTAGAAACACTCTGTACCTCTTCTAGTGCTTCACCAGCATCCTTCGCCAAACGCGCCCCACGTACGACTTCAGAGGTCGTGGACTCCATTGACATAACCGCTTCATTGGTATCTGCCTGAATGGTTTTTACCAGTGTTTCAATCTGTTTGGTGGCATTAGCAGAGCGCTCAGCAAGGCGTTGGACCTCATCGGCAACAACCGCAAAGCCTCGACCAGCTTCGCCCGCCATCGATGCCTGAATAGCAGCATTCAATGCCAGCACGTTGGTCTGGTCTGCAATGTCATTAATCAAACCAACGATGTCACCAATTTCTTGCGAAGACTCACCAAGACGCTTGATACGTTTGGACGTCTCTTGAATCTGATCACGAATAACGTTCATGCCCTCAATAGAGCGCTGTACAACCGCCGCCCCATTGTGCGAGATAGCCACTGAACGCTGGGCAACCGTCGCAGACTCTGACGCGTTGTTTGAAACTTGGTCAATCGAGACAGTCATCTCATTAATAGCCGCTGACACACCCGCAATTTCTTGTGCTTGATGCTCAGAGGCTTCAGCCAGTTCAACCGCATTCATCTGTGTTTGCTCTGAGGACTGCGAAACGCGGGCAGCCGTGTTATTAATCACCAGTACTAACTGGCGCAACTGATCAATCGCAAAGTTCACTGAGTCAGCAATGGCCCCTGTAAAATCTTCTGATACCGTGGCATTAACCGTTAGATCCCCTTCTGCCAAATCCCCCAATTCATCAAGTAAACGTAGAATGGCTATCTGGTTACGCTCGTTTTCTTCTTGAATCTGACGGGCGCGCTCAGACTCTGCCTCTGCTTCTTGACGACGGCGTAGGGTTTCTTTTTCAATCAGTAATCGCTCGGACCCACCACGCTGCTTAAGAAGCTGATACAGAGTAAACAGAATCCCTAGGACCCCGATGGCAAATACAACCGCCGGTAAAACAACAGATTGGTTAAAATCGGCCAAGTACTGGCTCACTGACGATAACGAATTTACCAGCCAAATCAAACAGACCACACTCACTAGAACAAAAAATCCTAATAACAGTTTCCAAGTGTTATTAGCCTCTTTGCCATCTGCTGTTTTTTTGGTCGTACCAGCGACAGGTTTTTTTATAACATCACTCATAGTGCGTTTCCTTTCAAACAATCGTCAAAGTCTTCTCGTGACTGACTTTGACAATCTTACTGTTATAAAAGCAGCAGTGATTAGCAAAGCCTGTATGAATGCTGACATCCAACCGTATCATGTCATTCGCTATTATTTAGTCATTGTTCTAACAGCTACGTACTCTGTTATCGACAGCTATATTGCAGCATCGGTGTACTGCACATCTTGGGCAAGCAAGCTTGGCATAAAGACATACCAATCCTGCTCATTTTTAACAAACTTTCCATGATTATAGGGGGCAAAGGGTGAGCTAGGCTCAATCGCTTCTGCTCGGTACTGGTCCCGAGTAAACTGCTCAATACCAATGACTTGATCGACCAATAGCCCTGAAAACAGATTGTCCTGATCGATGACAATAACTTTTCGTTGGCTCATTTGCGTTAAGCGGCTAGGAACCTGTAAAAACTGAGACAAGTCCGTTATTGGTAATAGGCGACCACGAATATTGGCGATGCCTAACATCCAGGGTTTTACTAAAGGCAAGCTTGTGTACTCCGGCATGGCCAATACTTCTGATATCTGACCCATCGGAGCAACCAGTCGCTGTCCGCCAATCTCAAATACCACACCTTGCCAATCATACTCTTGTCCACCGCGCCGTCCACTTTTGCGGGCGCGGGCCAAATCTGCTAAACGCAGAAGCTCAATAAATCCCCTGGATGCCACAAGCTACTCCATTACTTTGCGAATGATATTAACCAATCCATTTTCATCAACTGGCTTAGCCATGTACTCTTTAGCGCCTTGACGTTTGCCCCAAACCCTATCTGTTTCTTGATTTTTGGTACTGATCATAATCACAGGAATGTGGGCTGTGGTTTCACCACGAGTGATTTTACGAGTGGCCTGAAAACCATTCATCTCTGGCATAACCACATCCATTAGGATGACATCTGGTAGATGATCCACGGCCATCTGACAGCCTTGCTCACCATTTGTCGCCTCTAATACTGTAAAATTATGTCGAGCAAGCATGTCGCGAAATTTCGCCATTTCAGATGGCGAGTCGTCAATGACTAAAACAGTAGTCATAAGAGTTCCCTTTTTTCGAAAATACCCCAGAGGATATATTTTTATATTATTGAAACAACCCAAGTAAAATGACTCGTCAAACATGAATGACAAAGAGACTTTCTTAAAGGTTGTGATGAAACGTTGAGCAATTATTTGTAAATACTCATAAACCCAAATGCCGAGGCCATATCGCCTAACCTGTAAAGTTTACCGAAATCACACAGATTGTTCAGCCTGAATTTAATCACACATTTACTTATTTGTCTTAGCGGTACTGGTTAATTGCCTCAAACAGCTCATCTTTACTAAATGGCTTCGTCAAATACTCATCAGAACCAACGATACGGCCCCGCGCTTTATCAAACAAGCCATCTTTAGACGACAACATAATCACGGGCTTACTGGCATAATCTGGGTTGTTTTTTATCAACGCACAAGTCTGATAGCCATCTAAACGCGGCATCATAATATCGACAAAAATAATATCTGGGTTGTTATCAACAATCTTTGCTAACGCATCAAAACCGTCAATCGCGGTCACTACTTCACAACCCGCTTTTTGCAATAGGGTTTCTGCGGTACGGCGAATGGTTTTTGAGTCATCAATCACCATCACTTTTAAACCATCAAAATTATTTTCCATTATCACTGTCCTATAAACGACTATTGATTCGTAATGCTACCGATCAATACAAACTTTTAACGGTTTTTTTACCTCGTCATATCACGTGTTCTTCATGTGATACGGCCGTCTAAATTTGTATTGCCATGTGTTATGACAGTGAATCTGTCATCTGTCAATCTCTGCCTGTCAAACAGGGCATCAACATGGGTTACTATACGCACTTTCTGATTGATAAATTTGCTAAATTGAGCCCTACTCGGCGTTTTTTGCCCGAACTATTTCGCTTTTTTGAGCGCCCATTACCTCAGTGTTGGTAACGCGCGCTCAGAGAACAGTCATACATAAGTCATCGATAGCGCTCTCAATTTCTAAAACCATCAACCGCATGATATTTCTGCATTATATAGAAACGATAATCACATTGCTGGATAATTTTATTTTGTAATAAAAGTGTATCAATAGAATTTGTTATGTTCGTTTTAGCACAGTTATTGACCCTTTTCCAGTCATTAACAAATAAATGTTCACACTAGCCAGTAACATAAAAATGGTTGTTACTCGCGAGCGCAATGATTTTGGCTATTTATTAGTAATTAAAACCTCAATCTTGGTAAGTACCCTAAGTATTGGGCAATTGTTTCACCTCGATACAATTCACTATATAATAAAATAACGATTCTTACGGTGACGGCTATGACTGCTTCTAAACTTTTAAAAAACAGCACCTATTTACTCAGTGCTTTCTTGCTTGCCGCCTGTCAGCCATCGCCGCCTACTGATGAACCCGTGACTTCCACAGACAGTGCCGCAGTCGATACGCCAATTGTCATTACTAATGATAGCGTGACCATGACACCAGAGCACATATTGAGTATTAAGCCGTCACGCTATCAGCCTAGTGTGGGACTGCAAGGTCGTATCGAACCCATTAAACAAACCAAGTTTACAGCCGCACACCCTATCAACGTCAAAGAAATACTGATCAGTGAGGGACAATGGGTAGAAAAAGAGACGCCTTTGCTCATTGTTCGACGTTTGGAGAGCGGTAACACAGGAGTGCACTCAGAGCGTACAGCAGGCAACGCACCGCTAGAAACCGAGAACTCGCCTCAAGAAAATACATTGGCTAATAACATCGACGGTCCCAAAGGCGCAAAGCTGGCAGATAAACAAGAAAAAGAGACCCACTCCCGCCCTGAGCAAGCCCCTACTGATGACAATGGTAATGATAATAAGACAGACATAAAAAACAGCGTGACCGATGGCAGTGAACCATCAAAAGCGCCATCAACCATCGATAACGCAAACGTCGACTCCAGCGATAGGACGGTAAATAGTAGCAAAGGTGCGACGAGCAGACCCTCTCACTATAAATTGGTCACGGTGCGGGCCAGTTTTTCAGGGCGTGTAGAAGAATTGTATGTGAAGGCGGGACAAAATATAGAGGCTGGCACCCCTCTATTACAGCTTAGCGACGAGACGAAATTGTACTTTATTGCTACCCTACCTATTCAAGCGGAACCTCAGCTTTCGGTTGGTCAGACGGTCAACTTTACCGCTGAAGGTGTGTCAGATAAGTTTACGGGACAGGTCAGTAAGCTGACAGCGACCAGTCAGCCTAAAAAACTCTTAGTCTACGTCGATGTGATTGAAAATCAGAAAAATCATGACAAGCTGTTAGCAGACATGAAGGTCACAGGGCGGGTTAATTATGGTCAAATAGATGTGGGTACGATTGTACCCAAACGCGCCCTTCATGATGTCGACTTAACAGAACTACAAAAGCCGCCCTACAAGCCGCTGAGACCTTTGACGGCGAATGTCTGGGTTATTGGCCAAGATCAGCGTTTAAAGCGCCGAGCTATTGAAGTGGTTGAATATAATCCCACAACAAACCAGTATTTAATTGCGGGTATTAGTAATGACAGCTTAATTTGTTTGGCAGACTTACCCATTGATTCTGAAGGCAAAAAAGTCATTGTTTCATAGCGATAAACATCGACAGTTACATTGTGTAGAAACATTAACAAAGGCTCTCTTGTTTTGTAACAGCGTAATTAGGCACTATGCCCGTATGATATATAGCATATACTGAGTATTGGAACCGTTTGTACTTTATGACTGTCGGTCTTAGTAGTCTGAAAACAGGTTTGCAGATTGCGAGAGTGAGTATAAATGAGTAAATAATGTCAATACTTGAGCCGCTAATATAGTGATGTGCCTGTCTGATTAACACATCAAGCGCACAAGACTTTTGGCAAACTATAACAACAACGAGAGGACAACCCATGAGCAAACAGATTTTATTAATTGAAGATGATCCAGATTTGGCTGAGTTGATCAGTGACTACCTGACAATGAATTATTATGATGTTCATCATGCAGGACTCGGTCAAGAAGGGCTTGATTTACTAGACACCAAAGAGCGTGACATTGATTTGGTCGTACTTGATTTGATGTTGCCTGATATGGACGGCATGCAAGTGTGTCAAAAAATTCGCGGCAATAAAAACAACATGACCAATAAAGTGCCGATTATCATGTTGACTGCGAAAGGGGATACAACGGATCGCGTACTCGGTCTTGAGATGGGCGCTGATGATTATATTGCTAAGCCCTTTGAACCACGTGAGCTTTTGGCCCGTATTCGCGCGGTTATTCGTCGGCACGAGCAGCCCAATCAAGCAGACAGCCAGTCAGACAGCTTAACGTTTGGGCGTTTGAGCGTCTTCCCTGACAGCCATGAAGTCACTATCGACGATGAACCAGTACGTTTGACGACGCATCAGTTCCAACTTTTGCATTACTTTGCTACCCATTCTGGTAAAGTGTTGAATCGTGAGCAGCTTTGGCAAGCCATGCCCAATGATGACAGCTCAGACAACATTGATCGCGCGATTGACGTGCATATTTCACGTCTGCGAGCGTTGATTGAAGACAACCCACGCCAGCCAAAACGTATTATTACCGTACGCGGCGTTGGGTATCAGTTTGCCACTGATCAGGTTTGATCCCAGAAAGTAGCCAGACGCTTAACCCCGTGGTATGAGACAAACCTGTGAGCCGACGTAAACGCTTGAAAACAGAGACTATTTAATGCAGCAGTTGGGATTTCGCTCCGTATTTGCCAAGCTATTTGCCAGTGTCATGCTGGCACTTATCTTATTTGCAGTCGCTATGGTGCTATTGACTCAACTGGTGCATGACAAAGATGCAGGCATACGCTCAGAAATACTGGCCACCCAGATTTTGGGACAAATTGACCCATTTTTGCATGAGCTTAATGTCTCTGTTAGTAAAGACAATCGATTACAGTCACGTTTTATGCTGGCTGTGGTCAAAAAAAGCTTTGATATCTTTGATGAATCACTACAAGCAAAGATGGGCTTATACAACAATGATGGTCGGTTGCTGATGCAAACAGACAATAGCGATTTGCCGCTAGAGCTGCCAGCGCCCCCATCGCTGCTATCACGCGTTTTCCCCTCATTTTCTGATGTCTCCCCTACCAAGCAAGTTCAAGTCTATAGCAGCACTGGCTATACCCTGTTGTATGAATCACGCTTACCTCCTAAAAAGCCGGTACTCTCGGCTGCGTTGAATTTATTCACGGGTACGCTACTGCTGCTACTCATAATGGCAGGCGTACTGTGGTGGATTGCTCGTACCATCACGTGGCGCATCAATCAGATGAGCCAACAGATGACGCAACTGGGCGATGGCGACTTTACGGTACGCGTTAATGCCCGCGGTAATGATGAAATCGCCTCATTAGCCCGCGGTTTTAACCAAGCAGCACAAAAGATCGAACATCTTATCGATGCCAATAACTTACTATTAGCGCACGCTTCTCATGAGCTGCGTACGCCCATTACGCGTATCCGTTTACAGATTGAGATGATGGATATGCTGGCGGGCGCTCTACCTTCTGATACTAAAGCGAAATTTGATAAGCGCGCCCACGCAATTAATCGTGACTTATCAGGACTCAATGATTTGGTAGAGAGTATCCTACTGGTGAGCCGTTTAGATGCTGGCCATGCGTTGCAGCAAGTTGAACGCTTAGATTTATATGATCTAGTCAATCAAGAACGTCAACACTATCCTGAAGCCACCCTGATTGGTGAGCATATTGTCATTGATGGTCAGTCATCCATGTTGACCCATTTGATTCGCAATTTATTAACCAATGCGATGCTCCATGGCAAACCGCCAGTCACGGTATTGCTATACGGTGTGCAAACGGCTGAGGAAGCCGGCACCATTCCTGATTATCTATTGCAAACGGTGCTATCTAGTAGCTTTGTCGATTATAATAGCTCTGACTTTGAAACGTATGACGAGCAAACTGAGCAAGTTGATAACAACGAAGAGGCGCCACAAAGCCCGAAAAATTCAAACGACGCGTCCCATACAGATAAAGTCAAATCTGAAGCAGCAGAACCAATAGCCACACTGCCAGCTCCGCCTATTTATAAAAATGGTGAAAGCGTTGCTGTTGATAGCGATACTCATGCAGAGGTTAGCCTAGATACGGATGCTAACAGCGAGAGCCTTGAGAATGGGACGGGATTAACAGAAACCCATGCTCCTAGTACTCACGATGAGCACTCTGACTTAAACGCTGCTGTCACCTCAAGCACTGCTGCCACAAGTACGAGTGACTCCCCCCGTCCCAATAGTGACTCATCATTGGTGGTTACCCATCACAGCTTTACCAGTGATTTGACTGACAGAATTAAAAAGGTTATTTGGAAGGCGGTTCCTGACTCTGCCCTGTCTTCTACCGCTGCCAACAATACTGAAAGTGCTACTCATAGCGAGGAAGCGCCTAAGTCTAAAGAGGGAATAATAAGTAGGAGCGTCAAGGCGCAAAAAAGTGGTGAAGCGCCAAAAGCAGATAAAGAAGCTGTTTCTGCAACTGGCGCTAAAAAGGACAGCAAAGACACCGCGCAAAATGATACTGAGACGACGAGTACACCCCGCAAAGAAGGACTGTTTGCCAAACACATGAAGAAAGCGAAAGCCGAACCTGTACGTCCTTTACCAAAATATGCGGTACTGGCAGTGATTGATGAAGGCACTGGTATTCCTGAAGACAAACGCGAAGAGGTGTTTAGCCCATTCGTGCGCTTGCAGCAAAAAAACAAAGGCTCGGGGCTCGGCTTGTCCTTAGTTTCACAAATCGTCACCGCCCATCAAGGGCGTATTATCACCGATACGCTAAATGGTCATACGAGATTTTTAGTCGTTATACCAGTCAAACATGACCCACACCATACCCAGCACGATTAATCAGCTACCTACAAGTCAACTCTACATCCGCTACAGCGTCATCTCACTTGAGGGGCGGCGTATATAATCCATGTTTGCTTTCTTTATCAAGATTATTTAGATTCGACCATACCCAATGAGCGTTTCTTTTTATACTGACATTGCCCTCTCTATTCTTCAAACCCCCTTTCACTAATTGCTATTAGTCATAAGCGGGTCACGGATGCGCATATCCAAAGCGCTCGATAATATGCTATATTAGCGCCCCTTATTATAGGGTTGTTGACTGTGGTTTTTTAATGCGTCTCTGACACGCTAAGAGACGCATAACAACACACTCATAACTATTAAAAAAATTATTGAATTTTGAGCCCTCCATGAATGACATGATTGTCTTAAACGATGTGACCAAAAGTTTTTTAAGCGACCGATCAATCAAAAACGAAAATGGCAAGCCGCATTGGTTTACCGCTGTTGAGCCAACGTCTTTGACGATCCAACAAGGCGAGATTTTTGGCCTAATGGGGTATTCGGGTGCCGGTAAGTCGACTTTGTTACGTCTGATTAATATGCTTGAGCGCCCAGATTCTGGTCAAGTCATTATCGATGGCACCGATTTGACCACCTTGTCTGCCAGTGAGCTACGTATTGCTCGGCACAATATCGGCATGATTTTTCAGCAGTTTAACCTGATGTCGAATCGTACTGTCTTTGACAATGTGGCTTTTAACTTAACGGTGTCAGGCTATCCTAATCGCGATATTCACAAACGAGTCATGGATTGTCTTGAGATTGTCGATTTAACCGATCGTGCTGGCCATTATCCTGCCCAGCTATCAGGCGGGCAAAAACAGCGCGTTGGTATTGCTCGAGCGATTGCCCCGAGTCCAAAAGTACTGTTGGCCGATGAACCAACCAGCGCCCTTGATCCTGCGACCACCCGCAGCTTGTTGACTTGCTTACGTGATATCAATGAACAGCTTGGCGTGACCATTGTGATTGTGACTCATGAGATGAGCGTCATTCGTCGTCTCTGTGATCGCGCAGCATTATTGCATCAAGGACAGCTATTAGAAGTGGCAGAGGTAAGAGACGGTCTGATTCAAGCAACCACCCCGATTGGCAAAGGCCTAGTCGTTGAGGACTAATGAGGCAGGAGAAATAGATATGTTAACTGGTACTGAATTATCCGCCTCGATAGACAAGCTGTTTGCACTGCGCAAAGAGATTGCAAATGCGTTTATTGACACGTTCATCATGCTCGGCATCTCAACGACGGTCGCTATTGTCATTGGCGGCCTGTTTGGCGTCTTCTTATTTTTATCCAGTGACCGCCAATTTTTGCAAAATAAAACCTTGTACGGTGTGCTGGGTGGCATCACCAACTTTATGCGTGCTTTCCCCTTTGTCATTTTGATGATCGCCATGAGTCCTTTTACCAAAGCCATTGTTGGCACCGGTATCGGACCTATCGCAGCCTCTTTAGTCTTGGCAATCGCTGGTTCATTTTATTTTGCCCGCTTAGTGGAACAAAACTTGCGTGAAGTGCCGCGTGGTATTATCGAAGCGACTGAGTCTATGGGCGCGCGTCCCTTTACTATTATCAAAGTCCTACTGAATGAAGCACGCTCAGGCCTGATATTATCAGTGACGATTCTGTGTATCAGTTTGCTGTCTTATTCAGCAGCGGCTGGTATGATTGGCGGTGGTGGTTTGGGTGATTTGGCGATTCGTTACGGTTATTATCGTTATCAAACTGAGGTGATGATTTTTATCGTTATTGTACTGTCAATAATGGTTATCGCGATTCAAGCCACTGGCAATTGGATGGCCAATCGCTTGGATAAACGCTAAAAGCCCTATCAGTACAAAGTGAGAAGCGGCATTGAGCTGCCCTTATTATGAATAATACTCAGGGTTTAATGCCGATTCATCCTAAGTAAAAGGCTTGACTTTGTTACTGTGACCCTTTAATTTTGTTACTAACTTAACACCCCTTAACTGAGCAGCATTAGTTTCTATAATGTTGCTTTTTTAATCGTCATACCTCTCCTCTATTCTCTGTCTCTTATTAAGGAAGTTCCATGAAATTAACAGATATCAGCCGTCAGTTAGCGACTGCATTTGCTGCTGTTGGCGTATCAAGCTTGGTTTTGGTCGGTTGCAACAACTCCTCAGCACCAGAAGCCACTAAAGAACCGGTTACCAATGGCACAACTGCAGAAACTGCCGCTAGCGATATTGATCCTGAGCATACAAAAATCGTCATTGGTACTACCGAAGGTGACTTTGCCGATATGGTACGTAACCAAGTGAAAAGCTCGCTTGAAGCGCAGGGCTATGAAGTTGAGTTGGTGGCCTTTACAGACTACGTTCGCCCTAACCTTGCGTTGGCTGAAGGCGACTTAGACATTAATATTTTCCAGCATAAGCCCTACCTTGATACCTTCAAAAAAGAAAACAACCTTGATCTAGTCGAAGTGTTCCAAGTGCCAACCGCACCCCTAGGTATCTACTCAGGCAAAAAGAGCAGCTTAGACGAAGCCTATAAAGGTATGAGCGTCTCTGCACCAAATGACCCAAGTAACTTTGCCCGCGCCCTTGTGATGATGGATGATCTTGGTTGGATTACGCTAAAAGACAACATCGACCCATTGACTGCGTCAAAAACTGACATCGCTGATAACAGCAAATATGATATCGACATCGTTGAATTGGAAGCGGCGCAACTACCACGTGCTCGTGATGAAGTGGATTTCGCGGTTATCAATGGTAACTATGCCACAGACGCGGGTATCGAGCTGACTGAAGCACTATTCCAAGAGCCAAGTTTTGCTTACGTTAACTGGTCAGCGATTAAGTCTGCTGATCAAGGCAAAAAATGGGTCGAAGATGTGACTAACGCTTATAACTCAGAAGCCTTTAAGAAATATGCTCACGAGACTTTCCCAGGGTATAAATATCCAAAAATCTGGGGCACAGATCACAGCGCCAACACTGATGCCGCTACTGCACCTGTAGAAGCCACTGCTCAGTAAGGTTTTAGTTCAAAAATACTCTAAATTTACTGATCTCATGATAGTTACAAACGTCCATTGCTTAACGTGATGGGCGTTTTTTATGGGGCCAAATTTTTTATTTCTGTTTTTATTAACTGCCTGTCTCATCATTTATCCATTACCAAAAATGACGTTACAGCCTGTTTGTCCTTTGTAGGAAACCGTCAACCACCCTTTCTCTTTTTCTCAGTTAGTCCTATAGTGGATGGGCTAAATAGAAGCGCAGTCAAATTGAGCGCTACTATGACTGGCTACTATTATAGTCGGTTCACTTTAAAAATGTGACGGCTCTACTGGTATGAATTTTATGAAGCCTCTGTCACGCTTGCGAACAGCCAGCGAGGGAAATTTATATCAGTAGAACACCATTAACGGATGGTCCACTTTTATTCTGAACTGACTACACTGATAGTTAAAACCAGTTTTTGATTCGAAAAGAAATCAAAATCATAAAAACATAAGGATAATAATATGACTACTAAAACTTATAATATTCGTACCGCTGGCCAAGCAAATATCCCCGTACTGGGGCTGGGTACTTGGCAGTCGACTGGTCAGGACTGCGTTGATGTCGTTAAAAAAGCATTAGAGATGGGCTACGAGCATATTGACACTGCCCAAGCGTATGACAATGAAAAAGAGGTCGGACAAGGTATTAAACAGTCAGGGGTCGCTCGTGACAAGTTCTTTTTAACCACAAAGATTTTTCCTGATGATATGAAGTTTCAACCGGAGAAGTTGGCGGCAGCGGCTAAGCGTTCTCTAGAGAACCTAGATACCGACTATGTAGATCTTTTGCTATTACATTGGCCCGATGATCGCGTGCCATTGTCTGAAACTATGCCTGCGTTGTGCGAGCTACAAAAACAAGGGTTAACGCGCCATATCGGTGTCTCGAACTTTAATATCGCCAATATTATCGAAGCAAAAAAACATGCAGACGTGCCAATCGTGGTGAACCAAGTTGAGTTTCATCCCTTCATTAAGCAAAATACGTTACAGACTTTCTTAAACAACCATCATATTTTACTAGAAGCGTATTCACCCCTGGCACGTGGTGACGTGTTTGACAATGACATCATCAAAGAAATTGCTGATAAACACAATGTGACACCAGCTCAGATATCACTGGCGTGGATTTTGTCGGATAAGCACCGTGTTGCTATTCCAAAAACCTCTAACCCTGATCACCTGCAGGGTAATCTAGACGCTGTTAATGTCAAGTTGAGTGCAGAAGAGCTAGATAAAATTGGCGGGTTGGCGCGCTCGGATGGCCGCAAGATTGAACATCCTGACTATAGCCCTGTATGGGATGACTAATAGCTAACTGCGATATAATACCATTAAAAAAGGCCACCGATGAGTCGGTGGCCTTTTCGTATTTAGATAAACAATCTGATACTACTGTTGCAGCGTTTGAGTCTCGTGAATTTTTTCAGCGGGATTATATTGCTCAGAAGGGGGAACTGCACCACTGCGATTGTTTTCTTTCATTGATTTGGCGACCTCAGGTGGCATATAGTTTTCATCATGCTTGGCCAATACTTCTCCTGCGACAAAGGTATCACCCTGCATTTTACCCGTGGCAACGACGCCTGAATTTTCAGCAAACAAGTCAGGCAAAATCCCTTGATAAGTCACGGGTACTGTCGATTGAAAATCAGTAATAGCAAACTCAACGTTCAGAGGATTGTCTGCTGCGCGCTGGACACTACCTGCAACGACCATACCACCAGCACGGATACGCTTGTCTTGTGGCGCTTCGCCTTGCGCAATGGCCGTAGCGTCAAAGTAGTAGTCGGTTTGTTGCCCAATGGCGTAAATCACCAACACCACGGCTATCGCCGCGCCTGCAAGCGTAAACATAACCCACATCAGTTTTTTGCGCCGAACTGCGTTCATACCACTACCTCATTGATGAGTCCCTATTTTACAAATCACTCATCTGCAAAATAGAAAATATTAAAGAAACTACCATTAGAAAAACTTTTTAGGAATGTCTTTCTAATCGTACTCTTCTAATGGCTATATGATAGCATTTTTCGGACAAATCAATAAGTCCCATAGCCATTTATGAGGTGACACTGCTACAAATAAGACAAGGCAATTTTATGTGCTAAATCTATGATATTGAGTTAATTTTACTAACGAGAACGCTTGGTGACAGGCGTCGATGGTTTAGCAGTGCGCTGCGCTTGACGCGCCTGCTGGATAGTGAGCTGTTTGATAAGCGCTTGTCGCTGTCTGCGGCTATAAACAATAAAAGCCAGCATCATGCCAACCGTAATGGCCCAGCATGACCACACAAACACCCCATGCTCACCCATGGCGATAAACTCAGAGACGCTATAAAAATAGGGCTGCATAATATTTTCCTAGCCGTTATTTATGTTGACCACGGATGTACTCTTTCACCCACGCTTTACCTTGGTCACGCGACAAAATTAAGGTATTGGTACGATAAATTGCCAATGTCGCGACCAGTAAATAGCTGCCAATAATCATTAGTAATAATGGCATCCACATGTCTGCCGACATTTTTGGGGCAGCGGTTAAAGTAAAAGTCGCGCCTTGATGCAAGGTATTCCACCACTCTACTGAGTACTTGATAATAGGGAGATTCACCGCGCCAACAATCGATAAAATGGCCGCTGCTTTACCACGATTGGCGGTATGTTCAAAAGCGGCAAACAGTGCCATGACACCCGCATATAAAAATGCCAAAATCAGCATGGACGTCAAACGCGCATCCCATACCCAATAAGTACCCCAAGTTGGTTTTGCCCAAATGGAGCCGGTTAGCAAACTGATGACACACAGCAAAAACCCCATCGGCGCCAGTGCTTGTGCGACCAGGCTGGCCGTCTTAATCTTCCAAACTAAATAGATGACGCCTAATACGGCAAGCGCAAAATAGATAGAGATAGCAAGACTGGCTGCTGGAACGTGGATAAAAATAATACGATAGCTATTGCCCTGCAAGTAATCAGGCGGCGCAAAAGCGAGTCCCCACACACTACCGAGCAGCAGACACATACCAGCTAGTATCGCTAACCACTTCACCCAAGGCGCAAAAATACGAAAGAACTGCTTGGTACCCACAGTGGTCAAAAAGCCTTGCCAAATGCGTTGCCACAGGCTAGGAGATGAGACATTATTCAGGTTGGGCATGGGAATAAACCTATTGCGCAGCTTATGGCGGCAGGTGCGGCCCATCATGGACACTACTACCTGCTAACCTGCTGGCGTTAAACACTGGATAGAATCTACAAGGGATGTTTTATGTATTTGCTTGGCTATTATAGCAAAATTGCCAGTTTTCACCATGCTGTTAATACAAAGGGGTTTAATAAAACAGCTGATGTACAGTTTAATTAAGCCACGCCATTTTTAAGGTCAACGCAATCACCCACGGCATGACCAAGACTGACACAATACTACCTGCCAATAACAAGGCCAATATAGGCAAACCATTAAGACCGGTGGCAAACAAATCAACCGCACCCGTCGCAAAAATCAACACGGGCAGTTGCATGGGCAACGCAATCAAAGGCACCAGCACCGCGCCATTTTTCAATGATAACGTCAAGCTACTAGCGACCGCTGATAGCATCAAGAGCATTGGGCTACCCGTAACGATAGAGGCCATCAATATCCAAGCCTCAAACCAACTGAGTTGGAATAAAGGGACGGCGAGCAAACTTAATACTGCCACAATTCCACTACTAAATATCCAGTGAATCGCTAAGCGAATCAATACCCATAACGGTAGTGACGCTTTGGCGACGACCAATTGCGCCAGTGTGCCATTATCAAGGGCAGGCTTAAACAACCCATCGACCCCCATCACGAGCGATAGCAGAGCGGCGATCCACACAGCGGATACCCCAAGTCGCTGCAATAATGCAGGCTCACTGCCAACCGCTAACGGAAACAAAGTAATAATCACCAAAAACAGGACCAAAGGATACAGCCACTGCACGGCCCCTTGCTGCTTGACTTGCCATTCGCGCCGCCATAACTGCGTAAAGCTGATACCGCGTGCTGTGACTTCGAGAGTATGTGAGATTTTATTCATCGTTTGTGTCGTACTGTTTGTTTGTGACATCTATTTGCTCTTCTGCTTATCGCACTTATATTGTAGTTGGCACGAAATAAAATACCTAAACCATATACTCGGTCAAATCGAGCACTTGATTGGCCACACCGACCGCTTGATGACTGGTCATTAGTATCGCCCCACCCGCATTGGCAAAATCTCGCAGTCTGTCTTCCATCCGTGCCACCATATCAACATCAAGAGCGGTAAATGGCTCGTCAAGTAACCATAACGGTGTCACATCAGGTGTCAATAAATATAACCGCGCCAGAGTGATACGGCGGGTCTGGCCAGCAGATAAATGACTGGAGCTGAGGGTTTCAAACCCTTGCAATCCCACCCAAGTGAGGGCCTCATCAACATCAGCAGCACTTGGTGTGAGACCATACAGATTCAGCAAGAACGTTAGATTTTGCGCAACAGTGAGATTGGGATGAATACCCAGTTGATGCGAAACATATAATGGCTGAATGGGCAAGTTTGCCGCTCCTTGGTAAACCACCTCACCTGTCAGTACTGGCAGTAGTCCAGCCAGCTGCATCAGTAGCGTCGTCTTACCCGTACCATTTGCACCGATCAGATGACAAATGCTACCAGCAGACAAATGGAGCGTGACCGCTTCACACAGCGGGATTTCACCACGCTGAACCGTCAGCTCATCAAGCACAAGTAAGGGGGTAGCCAAAGCCGTCATCAAAACCTCTCGTTATTTATCAAGCGGCAGTCAATATTCATCACAAACACATACGCTGTTCATGGCATAATACTTTATGCTTACTACAAACACACAGTATAACAAATTGTCGATTACTATGACCTCAAAACCTATGCAGACTTCAAAAGATAGCCAAAACCAAATACCCAAAGTAGATACTGAAAAGGCAGACCTTGCAAACAGCCACTCTCAAGCAAGCTTAGCAGATACAAGCTTAACCATAGACCGCTTGATCGACGCCCAAGTTGCTTTTATGCAGGAGTGGTTACGTAAGCAAGCGGAACCTTTGAGTGTGGAGGCTTGGCAATGGTTTGGTGAGCAGCCGTTAAATAAATATGTCAGCCGCGACCATTTGCAACACTTGGTGAATGACTGGCTACTGAATCAGCCAATCAGTGACGTGGTGCGCACCGATATTCGCGATATTTTGCATACCGTTATTTATCACCCCGTCAATGACAACGTGCCATTGTCTGAGTTGGTCGATGACACGCAGGTTGAAACCCTTGCCAATTATGTAGGTAGCCACGAGCAGCAGCGCAATGTCTTAATCCATACGCTGGTCGGCAATGAAACCTTTGCCGACTTGCTGACACAAACGCTGTACCACGCCATCAATGACTTTATGGAAACCACGCTCGATAAAGCAGGCGGCGTTGGTAAGCTAATGAAACTTGGGCGCAGCTCTTTTGAAAAGGCCACTAACAGAAATCTTGATGAAAAGTTGCAGGCGTATTTGCACCGCAATATTAAGGATTTAGCGCGTAGAGCAGAAACCAATGCGCAAGAACACTTATCAAATGAAGAGGTCGCGCGACTATTGGTCACGGGGTGGGCGCGGATCAAAGAGCAGCCTATCAGCCATCTACAAACTTATTTGCGCGATGACCCTGATAACAGCAGTATCCATCATATTGAAGCCAGTATTCAGCAAAGCTATAACCGCCTGCGCATGTCGCCTTACTTACATAGCCTCGTGGCAGCCAGTATCGATACTTGGTATGGTAATCATCAAGCAGATACTATGGCTACCATTGCCGCAAGCTTACACATTGATGAGCAGGCCATGACACAGTTTAGTACAGCGCTATTGCCTATAGTACAGGATATGCTTGACAGTTCGTGGTTTACGGCACATATTCGTGAGATGCTACAGGCGTTTTATAACCAGCCCGCTATCAAAGAGAGTTTAATAACTAATAGCGAGTAACTGACCGTTTTAAGGTATATCAGTCTTTAATACTATTTATTTGTCAGAACAATATTATGAGCCAACGTAATAAACTCAGCTTATGGCAAAAACTCAAACGGTTACTGACTGACTCAGCGCCGACGTCTGTTGCTGATGGTGGAGATAAACCACCACAGTTATCAGAAAATGACACCGATACGACTCACTCAGACACTGATAGCCAAAAAAACAGTGAGACAGGTGGCGACAATAAAAGCACCTTTGACGGCGATGCCGAGGCTGGCTCTGCCCCTGATGCTAAAAAGAACAGCCAGCCCTCTGAAAATGACGGCTCTAACCGCACGGAACATCGCCAGCACAGCGACACCCCCATCGTCGATATCCTAAAACAGTACTTCAGCAGCAAACAGTGGCACTACACTCACTATCGACCCAAGACCAATGACCGCCAGCAATCGCATCATTTATCGTTAAGGATGCGTCATAGACAACTAAACTGCGGCTATCTGTTTCGCGTTCAAGAGAAAAACAAACTGTTAGCCGTTTATGGGATCTTGCCGTTTTTGATACCAGAGAGTCATCAAAACGCGGCGATGCTACTGATCACGCAAATCAATTACGACATGCTCATCGGTAGTCTAGAAATGGATGTCAATGATGGCGAGATACGCTACAAAAATGCCATCGATGTTGAAGTAGTCGGCATTAATGACGTCACGATTGAACACTTACTGCAAAGCGTGATCGCCATGACCACGGTCGCTCATGAGTTATTTTTTAACTTGGTGAATCATCAAGATCCTGCCGAAGATTTACAAACACTGATGTTGGAGCTACGCCAACAGGTAGATTCGCGCACGTTCTTTTTGCCAACCCAGTTCGTTCAATAAAGCCTGGCTTAAAATACGTATCAGCCACTTTTATGCTGTCTTATCACCCCCTGACGCATCAGTCTCTTATTGTCCAAACGCTCAAACACCTCTAAAAAAGAAGTCTTGTAAAACTATGCTAAAAATTGCCTACTCTGACATTTTTCGTTACTCGGTACCTGAAAAGCACCGCTTCCCTATGCAAAAATACACCATGATTCCTGAGCGTCTAGTGGCGGAAGGCACGATCAGTACCGATAACTTTTTTGCCCCTGACCGCCTAAGTGAAGATGAGATCTTGTCCACGCATACGGCAGACTACTGGCAGCAACTAAAAACCCAAACACTACCAAGAAAAGAAGCACGAGCCATTGGCTTTGAGATGACGCCAGCGCTGGTAGAACGCGGCCGTTATATTGCCCACGCAACTTATGAATGTGCGCTGTATGCGCAGCAGTATGGCGTGGCAATGAATGTCGCGGGCGGTACGCACCATGCCTTTGCCGACCATGGCGAAGGGTTTTGTGTCTTCAATGATGTGTGCATCGCCAGCAATTTGTTACTAAATCGCGGACAGGCGCAAAGGATTTTGATTATTGACTTGGATGTCCATCAAGGCAATGGTAACGCCAGTATCATGGCGGATGAATCGCGCGTTTTTGTCTTTAGTATGCATGGTGGCAAAAACTACCCGTTCCGTAAGCAAAAATCAGACTTAGACATTGAGTTAGATAACGAGACGGGCGATAAGGAATACTTACAGATTTTGACAGGCACGCTACCGCGATTAATCAATGAGTTTGGGCCAGACATGATATTTTATCAATCCGCTGTCGATGTGCTCGCGACGGACAAATTGGGAAAACTGGCACTGACCCTAGACGGTTGCAAAGCCCGTGATGAGTACGTGTTGCGTCAAGCGAAATCTGCCAACATTCCTGTCGCTATCGTGATGGGAGGCGGCTACTCAGAAGACATCGAAGATGTGGTAGAGGCGCATTGCAATACGTTTCGTTTGGCACAGCAGATTTATTTTGGTGAGATGGCGGGTTAGTACGGAGGCTTAACCTCTAACGAATGAATGTATAACGTCACAAGGCAGATTTATATGGCAAAAATATTGATAGGATTGGGCATTGTACTGGTTATTATCGGGGTGATTTGGCTGTGGTTTCCAAGTGCGTTTTCGTGGATAGGTAACCTGCCAGGCGATATCAAACACACTTCAGGCAACACGCGGATTTACTTTCCTGTGGTCACCATGATAGTGATCAGTGTCGTTGCGACTATCGTGTTGAACTTATTGAATCGTTAACTGTCTTCTTATGACAAAATCGCCGCCATGCCTTGCCAGCCGACACGGATACCAAGCACGGTTAAAATCAATAAAATAAGCTGACGAAAACGTGCTTGTGGTAAATACCGACGTAAGCGAATGCCAACCAAAAGAGCCGCGATAGACAGCACACTCAGTAGCGCAATCAGCTGCCATTCGCCATGACTCAGGGCCATGATAGGCTCACGTAAGACGATGATTTGAGCGATTTTGCCCAAGAAGTAGCACAGGTTACCGACTTTGGCGATCGTGTTTTTATCATTGCTTGCAGACAATAAGTACATCATCAGTATGGTCGACATGGCATTGGTCGCCCCGCCAACGACGCCCGCGCTAAAGCCAACGATAACTAGCACAGGTTTGGTATCAGGTAAGCGAATCTGCTTACCCAGTAAGCTGCTCATCACATAAAAACCAATGACCGCGGCCAGTACCAATAGGATATAAGCGCTATCTACCCATAACAATAGCTTAGCGCCCAAAACACTACCAAGTAAGCTGGTTAAAGCAAGCAACCAATAGCGTCTGCCGTAATAAGTGAAGTTTTGCCAAATCGTGCGACCGCCACCCGCCAGCCATGTCATCACATTGAGTAATAGCGATGGAAAAATAACTAAGACAATGGCATGTGGTAATGGATACATGCTGGCAAGCGCGGTGGTCGTCACCAAAGTCACGCCTAGTCCGCTAATGCCATGCAGCAGTGACGCCAGCGCAAAGATCGCAAGTAACAATAACGTCTGTGTGCTATCGCTACCGGCTAGGTCGGTCATGTTTTTCGCACCATTCTAGGCTGACGGCCTATATCCATAACGACACAACTAGCCATTTTGACGATGCCAGATTGTCTCACCAATGAGGCTAGCCAATTGCTCAGCAATCTTATCCTTGCTGGTTTTTTCCAGTGTGATCGCCTCACGCTCGTAACGCTCAGAGAAAAACACTTGCATGGCGTTGTCATTACTAGCAAAACCAATGTCTTTGCGTGAGACGTCATTACAAGCAATCAAGTCTAAGTTTTTAGACGCAAGTTTACCGCGAGCATAGCGCTCAACGTCTTGCGTCTCTGCGGCAAATCCAACGACAAATAGTGCAGGATGAGCAAGCGAAATAGTCGCCAAAATATCGGGGTTTTTGACCAAACTGAGCGTCATAGCCTCTTGCGTTTTTTTGATTTTTTGTGGCGCTGCCTCTTCGGTGCGATAGTCAGCCACGGCTGCTGTCGCAATAAAAATATCAGCGGCACGCGCGTTGTCATCGGTGACAGCCGCATGATGGCTATGTTGCTCTTTATGCTCATCGTCCTGCTGCTCATAATGATCATCACCGCAATCACAGTCACCATGATGATGTTCATGGTCGTGAGCATGATCGTGCGCCTCTTCAGACAAGAGCGATAGCGCGCTATGTGTGCCATCCACGCATTGCTGTGCCGCAAGCAACATCTCTTTGGCAGACAACACGTCTATGCGCGTGACATTCAGTGGTGTGGGTAGGGTGACTTTGCCGCCAGCAATTAAAACAACCTCCGCCCCTGCCACCACACAAGCGCGCGCTAACGCGAAGCCCATTTTTCCAGTCGAGTGATTGGACAAATAGCGCACGGGATCAATGGCTTCAACTGTCGCGCCTGCAGTAATGACGACCCTTTTTCCTGCCAGCAGTTGCGGCGTGGTTTGCATGGCATTAAATAACAGTATCTCGGCCAATAGTTGCTCAGGCTCCGGTAGTCGCCCCGCGCCCACATCACCACAGGCTTGCTCACCACTTGCAGGCTGGATAATCTGATAATTCATATCACGTAGGGTTTGGACGTTCAGACTCACCGCTGGATGCGCCCACATCTGCTGATTCATCGCGGGTGCAATAATAACGGGGGCCGCCGTGGCCAGGCAAACAGTGGTCAATAAGTCATCTGCCATCCCCATCGCGAGTCGGGCGAGCGTATTGGCGGATGCTGGCGCAATAACGATTAAATCTGCCCATTTAGCCAGTTCAATATGCCCCATTCCTGCTTCCGCTTGCTCATCGAGTAGTGAGATATGCACCTCATTACCAGTCAAGGCTTGCAATGTCAAAGGGGTGATAAATGCTTGGGCGCCTGTGGTCATAATGACGCGCACATCAAAGCCCGCCTTGATTAACAAGCGGGCAAAAGTAGCAGATTTATAAGCGGCGATACCGCCAGTGATAGCAAGCACGATATTGGACATAAGCATGGCATCAATAAAAAAGGTGAAAGATAAAATTGCGCTTATAGTAACAATTATGAGATAAATTGGGTAAGATTTTCTATATTTAACGGCGGTATTTGCCAGCAATTCCTAATCAAGGAGCGACAATGGCCATTAAAGACTGGCATGAAGACGACCGACCACGCGAAAAACTACTGAGATTTGGGGCAGCCCATTTGACCGATGCAGAAATTTTGGCGATATTTTTACGCACAGGTACCCAATCGCAATCAGCAATTGAGCTGGCTCGTCATCTCATTGAGCAATTTGGCAGCTTGGCAGAGCTTTTGGCTGCCCCGCAGGACATTGTTCTGTCTTGTCATGGTATCGGCCCTGCTAAATATTCGCAGATATTAGCATCGCTTGAGATGGGGACACGCTATTTAGACAGTAAACTAAAAACCGGTCAGGCACTCGGGCGCTCACAAGTGGTTAAAGACTATATCAGTACGCAACTGCGCGGTGAGCATCGCGAGGTCTTTGCTGTGCTCTGTTTGGACAACGCGCTCACTCTTTTAAACTTTGAGATACTGTTTACAGGCGGTATCTCATCGTGCTCAGTCTGTGTGAAGCACGTACTACGCCACGCTTTGAGTCACGCAGCCAGTCAGCTAATTGTCGCTCACAACCACCCACACACCGATGCTCAGCCCTCCACTGCAGACAATATATTGACCGGCGAGCTAAAAAAGGCCTGTAATTTATTAGACATCACGCTTATCGATCATATTATCGTCGGACGTAATGAAACGTTGTCTTATGCCGAAAGCGGCTTGGCACCTTTTAATTAGGGCATCTTGATACATATTGTCGACACAGCGTAGCACTTTAGCTCTTGATAGTCACCGACAACTGTTTCATATTATTAGCCAGTTTTGTCTTTTATGGAGCCGGTTTTTATTCGCCCTTTATCAGTACAACGGTAGCAGGCAATGTAAACCTGTAAAATCAGTTGTATAAAGTGCTATAACATTAACAGCGATATCTGTTTTAACTTGGTCATAAGACACTCAAACGTCAGAAAAAAAACAACTATATTTGTCCAAAATTTTTTATTCATACATGTTTACGCTTTTGGTTCAGCGTTATAAAGGAGATAGTCATGGCAGTTGGCTTATTTATTTTGGCAGTCATCATTCAATTAGCCATGGTCTTGGCCATCTTTTTGTTGTCCTTGTCACGCGTCACTGGCAGCATTGTCGCCCTTATTACCGTCATCGTAACCGCGATCATCAGTCCTTGGTCACTCATTTTAGGCATACCCATCGCCCTACTCTGTTTGGTTCTACTCATCGCCCCTCTACGCCAATCCTTAATTACCAAGCCTGTTTATAAGGCTCTAGGCGGCGCTATGCCTAGTATGAGCGACACTGAGCGTGAGGCGCTTGATGCTGGAACCAGCTGGTGGGAAAAAGAGCTGTTTATGGGGGCCCCAAACTGGGATACCTTTGCCAAATACCCTTATCCAGAACTGTCAGCAGAAGAGCAAAGCTTTATTGATAACGAAGTAGAAACGCTCTGTGCCATGCTCGATGAGTGGAAGATCCAGCATAAAGATAAAGAGCTGTCACCTGAAGCGTGGCAATTTATCAAAAGCAATGGCTTTTTGGGCTTAATCATCCCAAAAGAGTTTGGTGGCCTAGAATTTAGCTCTTATGCGCAAAGCCGTGTCATGAGTAAGATCGCGTCGCGCTCACCGACTGCCGCTGTGACTTGTATGGTACCAAACTCACTCGGCCCTGGTGAGCTTTTGATGCACTATGGTACGGATGAGCAGAAACAACGTTGGTTGCCGGGTTTGGCAAAAGGCGATGAAGTTCCTTGCTTTGGTTTGACAGGCCCTGAAGCGGGTTCTGATGCAGGCGCCATTCCTGACACAGGCGTGGTCTGCTACGGCATGCATGAAGGCGAGCAAGTGCTTGGTCTACGTATGAACTTCTCCAAGCGTTGGATTACCTTAGCACCTATTGCCACTGTGGTTGGTCTGGCCTTTAAAATGCACGATCCAGAAGGTCTGCTGGGTAACCCTCAAAAGAGCGACTATGGCATCACCTGTGCGCTGGTTCCTGCCAGCCACAAAGACGTTATTATAGGCCCACGTCACAATCCTATCGGCTCACCATTTATGAATGGTACCGTCGATGGTAAAGACGTCTTTATCCCATTAGATTACATCATCGGCGGCGTTGAAAATGCAGGTCGCGGTTGGCGCATGCTGATGGAATGCCTAGGCGTTGGTCGTGGTATCTCCTTACCTGCGCTATCCACCTCAGCCAGTGAAATGACGTATTTGTCTGTCGGGGCTTTTGCTAAAGTGCGCGAACAGTTTAAAATTTCGGTTGGTAAGTTCGAAGGCGTACAGGATGCCACCAGCCGTATGGCCAGTAACACTTATATGCTAGAAGCGTTCCGTCATCTGGTTACTTGCGGGCTAAACCAAGGGGGTACGCCATCGGTGATGACCGCAATGGCTAAGTACTATGCGACTGAAACCATGCGCAGTGTGGTCAATGATGGGATGGATGTCGTTGGTGGTCGTGCTGTACAGATGGGTCCACGTAACTTCTTGGCGACGCCTTATCAAGCCATTCCGGTGTCTATCACCGTTGAGGGCGCCAATATCTTGACACGCTCACTGATGATCTTTGGACAAGGGGCCATGCGTTGCCACCCTTACCTATTTGATGAGCTGCAATTGCTACAAAGTGACGACAAAGCAAGTGCCACTAAGAAATTCGATACGCTCTTTTTTAAACATTTGGGCTATACCTTTAACCGCGGGGCAAAAGCCTTTGTCGCAGGGTATGTCGGTGGCAGTAATCACGCACCGAGTTTTGCGGATGGCTTTACCCGTCCCTACTATAAGCATATCAATCGCTTAAGTGCGAGTTTTGCTTTGACAGCCGATATGGCGTTAGGGTTACTGGCCGGTGATTTAAAACGTAAAGAGATGCTCTCTGGTCGCTTAGCCGACATTCATGGTCATTTATTTATTAGCACTGCTATTTTGCAGTTTTATGAGTATGGCACTAAATCAGAAGCTGAGCGCTTGCATGCCGAAGTGGCGCTGCAAAATAGCTTTTATACGATTCAAGAAGCTTTTTTATCACTCTTTGCCAACTTCCCAAATCGCATGGCCGCCAGCTTGGTCAGCTTTGTGACTTTCCCAAGTGGCCGTATCTTTACGCCGCCAGACGATGAGCTGAAACGCAAACTGGGCGATACCTTCATGGATGATTTTGCGGCCAACCCATTCCGTGACTATCTCAAAACCATGGTTTACTACAATACCGAAGCAGACGATGTCACGGGGCGCATGGAGCATGCCTATCAAACACTGCTCGATATAGAACCTTTATGGCAGAAGTTTAAAAAGGCGGAACATAAAGACAGCTTTGAAGGCCTTACTTTTGAAGATCACGTGGTCTATGCCAGCCAAAACGGTGACATTACCGAAGAAGAAGCGGAAGTGCTCATTCAATACAATGCTTTGCGCTTTGATTCTCTATTGACCGATGTGTTCGACAAGCATCTATCGCAAGCACAAGAACGTGATAATCCACACAGCCTCGATAACGCAGTACAACAACTGACGGACTATGCGCAGCTAAAAAATGAGGCGCAAGCCAGAAACGGGATTGCGACGACTGATGGGAGCGCATCTGGTAACATGGCTGCCACTGCCACTAATGATAAGACTGGTGACGCTAACCCCAATCACGGTTATGAGAGTGATGGTGATGTAGAAATGGTCTCTGAGCAAGATACGGCTCAAGAAGTGCGCACTCAGACCGACTTTGTTGACGCCAATCCTGATGCCGAAGCGCTTGACCATCGTCATCGTGACGCAGAGTCACACTTAAATGAACGCATGAGTAACAACCACAGTCTACATAGATCTAGCGCCGATAATCCTGAACACTTAGACCATACAGAAAGACCTGAAAACGTAGAGGTGACTCAAGACACGGTAGAAAGATCTTCTACCAGTGATAGTAAGTGGCAAGATGGTCTACGTCGTGATGAAAATGATAAGGTATAAAAAAGTATAGAGAAAAATAGGATTTACATGAGATGCTGATAAGTGACGACTGTTAAACACACTACACATGTTATGTAGTATCTTCTTATAATTCAGCTTAAAAAGACTGTCCAGTTTGGGCGGTCTTTTTTTATAAACACCCATTTTTAATCATCCATGCTAATAATATTTAGTGCCATTTGTCCGCTCTTTACCACTGAAAAATGTCGCACAAACAGCTTAATTAGTGACCTCATTTCATCTAAATTATAAAAAAACGTTGCAGTCTCCTTAACAATTATTTTATATTGTGCGAGAAATTGACATAAAATGACAGACAAAAAATTTACAGACGTAACAAAATCAGGTATAGAGCCCGCAATAATTGATGTATTGAGCTCGTACCCGACCTGACACTAGGCGTTGCGTACAAAAGGATAGAAGTTATGTGGAAAAATTTGGGACTGACGGGCAAAATTATTGTTGCCATGGTACTCGGTATCATACTGGGTTTATTTATAAACTATTCAGGACTAAACGCTGAAGGCGGTTTTGTTAGTACCTATATTACGAACGGGTTTTTCGCGATTATTGGCAAACTGTTCGTTAACTCACTAAAAATGTTGGTTGTTCCGTTAGTACTTATCTCGCTGATTTGCGGGGTTTGCGGTATTGGTGATATTCGCTTGCTTGGGCGTATTGGTACCAAGACCTTTCTCATCTATATGATGACAACCGCGTTGGCGATTGCCACTGCGATTGGCCTTGGTATTTTATTTGGTATCGGTAAAGGTATGGATATCGAAACGGAAGCTGCGTTCGAAGCCAAGTCAGCGCCGCCCCTACTAGATGTTTTCTCCAATATCATTCCATCTAATCCCATCAGCGCGATGGCGAATGGTGACATGCTATCGATTATTTTCTTTGCGATCTTAATCGGTATCAGTATTTTGATGGTTGGTAAGCCTGCCAAAGGGTTGGTACAGAGTTTAGAGCTTATTAATGAAGTCATCCTAAAAATGGTGACCATCATTATGAACTTAGCACCATACGGTGTTTTTGCTCTCTTAACTAAAGCCATGGCTGAGCTTGGTTTAGATCTTATTTGGTCATTACTTGGTTACGTTGCAGTGCTGGTTGGCTCACTGGCTTTCCACTTTTTCATTACCATGATGATTGTCCTCAAGCTGTTTTCAGGCTTGTCCATCAAGACGTTTTTGGCAAAAATGCGTGAAGTGCAGATTTTTGCATTCAGTACTTCAAGCTCTAACGCTACGATTCCTATTACCTTGCGTACTGTCACCAAGCGTATGGGGGTCAATAACTCAGTTGCTTCGTTTACCGTTCCGTTTGGTGCAACCATCAACATGGATGGTACCGCCATCATGCAAGGGACGGCGACCATTTTCATTGCCAATATTTATGGTGTTGATTTGGGCGTGACTGAGTACCTAACCGTTATCCTTATGTCGGTACTGGCCTCTGTCGGTACTGCTGGTGTCCCTGGTGTTGGTCTGATTATGTTGTCTATGGTGTTTGCCCAAGTCGGTCTGCCTATCGAAGGTATCGGTCTGATCTTAGGCGTGGATCGTATCCTTGATATGTTGCGTACCGCGGTGAACGTTGGTGGTGATGCGGCAGTGACGGCCATTGTGGCAAAATCAGAAAATAAAATGGATACAGCGATTTATAACGATCCTGATGCAGGTGCCAAAGACGTATTTGACGGTCATATCGATGAAGATAATGAGCGCGAGTTCTCTAATGTCTTTAGTGATGGCATCATGGGTAGTGAATACGATGATGTCGATCGCCGTCGCTAGTCATGCATACTGAATAAAGATTGGCATAAAAAAACCTCAGTCAGATTGACTGAGGTTTTTTTATGCCTGAGCTATTAGCTAAACACGTTTGATTTAGCCAAGCACATACTTAGTAATCATCGCTAGGCAAACCAGCACAATCATCGGACGTATCAGCTTACTCCCCCCTTTGACGACCATGTGTGAGCCAAAATACGCCCCTATCGTTTGCCCCACCATCATCGCCAGACCCACTTTCCACAAGACATTGCCGCCTAAGATAAAAAATATCAACGAGCCAATGTTAGTAGATAGGTTTAGCACCTTAGCAGCACCTGTCGCTTCGATAATCTGACGCCCGCGCAACGCCACATTGCCGAGTGCAAAGAACATCCCTGTCCCTGGGCCAATATAACCATCATAAAAGCCGATTAATGGCGCAACCACCTTTTGCCATTTGCCTTCTGAGATGCGCGGGGCGGCCTCTACTTCACCAAGTTTAGGCGCAAACAACGTATAGATACCAATAGCCGCAATCAAAAATGGAATCAGCTTTTCAAGGAGATCTGGCGGTGACATCTGTACGGCGATCGTACCGATAACCGAACCAATAAAAGCGCCAATAATAGCCACCTTTATACGCTGCGGCTTGATCACACCTTTTCTAATCATCGTAATGGACGCGGCTAGTGCACCTGAAGCCGCTTGTAGCTTATTGGTGCCAAGCGTTAGCACGGGTGGAATGTTGGCCAACAGCATGGCAGGTATGGTCAACAAGCCGCCACCACCAGCGATGGCATCGATAAAGCCTGCCAATGCTGCCACCACAGTAAGCAGTGCAATGATCTCTAAGGAGAGGGATATGTCCATGACGCTGACCTTCAAAAGTTATGATAAATAAGGAAAAACCTCTAGAGTACTCGGTTGAGAATGTACTATTGATGAGGCAATAGTACGGCTGATACGTCCCAGAGAGCTAACCGAGCGGTATATAACGTCGCTCATTATAAAGATAAAACCGTAAAAAAAACCAAAAACGTAACAAAGTCTGCTAGATTTGTCTAATGGCTTGCTAAAACGCGCCCTAAGCGATTGTTGAACAAAAAAATAACGGCTTACAACAGCTTTGCCTGCGGTCGCACTTTTATAATAGTCTTATTCTTGAGATAACAAGGTGAGCTTGTGACCTTGGGTTGATGTATTTTGTTGTCTATATTAATAAGAGTGTGAGAAACTGTTCCTGTCTATCTGCGACATCAGTATAAGCAGCAGCGTAGATATTTGAGTTAATTTAATAAATTGTATGAGTAAATGAGGATGATATGGCAATACGAAGGATTAAGGCATTTTTTGAGTTTGAGGCAGCAGGCGGTATTGTCTTAGCACTGGCCGCCATTGCTGCAATGATCATTGCCAACTCCCCTCTTAGTGTGTGGTACGAAGGCTTTATCCACGCACCTGTTGCCATTCAAATCGGTAACTTCGCCATTGCCAAAGACGCTCACCACTGGATCAATGATGGTCTGATGGCTGTTTTCTTTTTCTTAGTGGGGCTTGAGCTTAAGCGTGAAGTGTTGATCGGTGAGTTGTCTAACGTCAAACAGATCATACTACCAGCTGGGGCAGCAGTAGGTGGCATGATTATGCCAGCGGCGGTCTACCTGCTCTTTAATTATAATGAGCCTGAGTTTTGGAAAGGTTGGGCCATTCCAGCAGCGACTGACATTGCCTTTGCCCTTGGTATCTTGAGTCTGCTAGGTAACCGCGTACCCAACTCCTTAAAAGTATTCTTAGTATCCATTGCTATTTTTGATGATATTGGCGCGATTTTGATCATTGCCTTGTTTTATACCAGTGAATTATCACTAGAGTCATTAGCAGTGGCGGGACTGTGTCTGCCGTTTTTATATCTTCTCAATCGCCGCAACGTCACCAGCATCACGCCTTATCTGCTCATTGGTGTCATCATGTGGATTGCGGTACTCAAATCCGGTATCCACGCCACCTTAGCCGGGGTAGTTTTAGCGCTATTTATTCCGATGTTTGACCGTACGGATCCTGAGCACTCGCCACTGGAAGAGTTGGAACACGACCTACACAACACCGTGGCCTTTGGTATATTGCCAATATTCGCGTTTGCCAACTCGGGTATATCGCTCGAAGGTGCAGGTGTGGCGGAGCTATTCCATTCGGTACCACTTGGGATTGCCGCGGGTCTGTTTATCGGTAAGCAGCTAGGCGTTATGATCATGTGCTGGTTGATATTTAAGCTTGGTATCTCAACCATGCCCAGAGGTATGAATTATAAACAGATATATGGTGCAGCCTTATTATGCGGCGTCGGCTTTACCATGAGCTTGTTTATTGGCAGTTTGGCATTTGCTGGTGACACAACACTGTTCGATGAGCGCTTAGGTATTATCATGGGTTCAATCGTCTCTGGTATCGCCGGTTACCTCATGCTTAAAGTCAGCCTAAAAGACAATATCAGTGGTACGTCAGTCGATTTGACTCGTCCACACTAAGCGTACAATGAGCTACTTGCCAGCGTATCAATGGCTAAGTAGCTCTTTGTTTTATAATACAAGAGGATAAAGGCTGTTTGATAAATAAGAGTACTTGATAAACATGGCTACTTGATAAACATGGATCAGAATAACATCATGCCCAAAAGTATCGACCCTGATCATCAGCACCATCAATCGATAGATGCCTATCAGCGTCATGGTCGTACCACCGCTATTGACGACCATAGCGACCTGCAAGTGCTAAAGCGAATCAAACGTTATTTATTACCAAAAGATTTTGTCATCTCTCAAGAGTTGTTAAATGAGATGGTCGCCGGTTATGATATTGGCGACCCGCTGGCAGATGCTTTGGCGGCTGAGGGCGTTCGTTTTGCAAAACCCTTACAGCAAATTATTATTAACAACGGCTTCAATCACACCCTCAAAAACAACCCCTCTTTTTGCGCGTTAACCGAGCAGTTTGGCAGTCATCCTGATTGGTTCGATCCTAAGCTTGCCCAGATCGGTGCAGTCGCCTATCGACGCTACCCGCTGATGCTAATTTGGCTCTTGCGTAACGTCGCCCTGATGGCAGGGTACAGTATTCCTGCCCTCTCGCTGCCATTGATTCAAACTGGCGCTTTGATGCATGATGCCTTGCCGCGCCTGATGCGTACTTATGCTTATATCTTAGCTGTCTCTGAGCACCCTCAATCGAATATGAGCACGCGCCATGGACGCAAACCTATCGAGCAAGTATTGGCCATTGGCTCTGAAGGCTGGCGGCAGTCTATCAAGGTGCGGCAAATTCACACCTTAGTGCGTCAAAACCTCCTCAACGGGAAAGGCAATGCAGCCAAAGGTGACCTAACAGAGGCCGATCAGCACCACAATCCTGATGGCAGCTGGAACACGGCCTATTGGGGTGTACCAATTAACCAGACCGATATGATCGCCACCCATTTGCAATTTTCGCTGCTGATCATGCGCGGGTTACGACTGCTTGGTGCGCGTATTAGCAAGGAGGAAGCCGAAGGTATTCTGCACTTATGGAATCTTGCTAGCTATTGGATGGGCGTTGATTTACAGCGCTTGCCGAAGGATGAAGCGGCGTGTTGGGAGTGGCTATATACGTATCTATCCATTCAGCAGCTTGACTTTAAAATGGGACAGCCACTGGCAAAAGCCTTGCACGACTTACCGCGACAGCTTATGGGCGAGGACAATCGCCGAGGGCGCTTCGTTGAGATGGTCAATGCCAGCGTAACGCGTACTTTGGTCGGTGATGACATTGGTGATGGCTTGGATTTACCAAAATCAAAGATACGGTTTGGCGTACTGTCTTCCGTGCCCATCTTGTTTGCGCTTGATACTGCCCGGCAGCACAATCAAAGTATTGATAAAAAATTAGAAGCGTTTCGCGCCAAACGCCAAGACAATATGAACTGGTGGCTAAAGAAAAACGATGATTATTATAAGTAGAAGCACAGTGCTGTGAGTATAAGTAAAAGAGTACCGTGCTGTGGGATGATATTTTAAAGCTTCTGTCGGCAACGGCACAGCATAAAAGGAAGACTTATACCAGCAGAACGCCTTTTTTGGTCCCTACTTTTATTTGGAGGGACTATCACTCCGAACATTATTATAAATAAATAGAGGGTTCTTAGACATTATCCATAGTCATTAGCATAGCACCACACTAGGCAGGCATTGTTCATGGCTTGGCATGATCGACTATCGATTTATATTCTCTACAGACGGGTATTTTGTATACGGTAATACCATTCAAGCTGCCGATCAAAGCCAGTTTCTAATAAGCTTGCAATGACTCGCCCTGTCAGACCCCATACCGTCTCACCATCCACTTGCCAGCTGGGCGTTAGCAGGGTCGCAGTCTGGTCTTGCATCGTGTATTCTACCGCATACTCTACCGTAGGCTGAGTGAGTAACGACTCAAAATCTGCCCAAAATATGCGTGAGATCTCTCCCAGTTCGGGCACTAATATCAAATCTGGCGCAATGAGTGCCACAATTGGGCGTACACTCATGCCACTTTTGGAGGTTTGGATGGGCAGTTGACCAAGCAATTGGACTTTGTTGGGTGGGAGCGCTGTCTCTTCGCAGGCTTCGCGCAGCGCTGTGATGACATTATTACCATCACTTATTTCATACTTACCCCCTGCACAAGACACCTCACCAGCATGGCTATTCATATGCGCAGCACGGCGCGTCAGGAGCAGCTTCGGGTGGCGTTCATGAGTAATCGCCACCAATACTGATGCGTCTGCAATCGGTGTTTGATATAAGCTGTCCAAGATGCGCGCACTATGCGATGTGTGGTGGGCGTCATATAACGCTGGGCTGGTCACGGCATTTAACGTCTCGTGCTGTACTCGCTCAGCCAGTTTTCTGAGCGTAGGATAACGAATAAACGTGGGCACAGCGACTGATAATTCATCAAAACTTATAGATTGCGGTGGGAGTAGCATTATAATTGCCCTGTATTTTTATCCGTGTTTGACCTCATTACGATAAACTATCTATCACCTAAACCTCAAAAATAAAACATATCATGGTCAAGTAGTTAAGGTTATTGAATACTATTTAGGAAGTGCTAGTGGATAACATTTTCTCATTCAATAAAATGCAGAGCAGAATCGATGACTGCTCGCAAAGATTGCCTCGCTATTGGTCATCAGTATTTGCGCCTACTCAAGCCTAGCGCAAACCGGCGATGACTGCATATACTTTCTGTGACTGAGTTGCTCTGCCTGTTGTACGCGCCCTTATCTGACAAAAATACCAAACACTAATATCGTAAAAATGTGCTGTTTTTGTCATCCATGTCAGTACGGTGAGAATTTGTGTTATCTTAAGCTTAAAGCCAGTTATTTGTCAGATAAAAGCCTGATAAGCTAACGTCTCACTCTTCTTATAGAACTTATATAAATAGAAGAAGCATTATAACGCTTAAAATAACCCCATCACTTTTTCTCATTACATAAGGCAGTTGATATGCGCTATTGTCTACAATGCGGTCATGAAGCAGAACGCAAAATACCAGCCACAGATAATATACCGCGATTGGTATGTCCAAATTGCCACTACATCCATTATGAAAATCCAAAAGTGATTTGTGGCTCACTTGTCGTGCATAAAAACCGTGTGCTGCTGTGTCGGCGTGCCATTGAGCCACAGTACGGCTTATGGACCCTGCCTGCCGGTTTTATGGAGAACGGTGAAACCATGGCAGAAGGCGCAGCGCGTGAGAGCTATGAAGAGGCAGAGGCGGTCGTTATCAACCCTCACCTATACTGCCTGTATGACATTCCTGATATCGGTCAAATCTACAGTATCTACCTAACCGAGCTAAAAGACGGGGCTTACGGTATTGGCTCTGAAAGTCTGGACTGTGCTTTATTTACAGAAGAAGACATCCCTTGGGACAGTATTGCCTTTGAGGCCGTGCGCCGCACCTTAAAAAGCTATTTTGAAGACCGTCAGCAATTCGATAGTTTAGATAAGTTCCCCATTCATCAAGACTACATCGGCAAAGATCAAAGCATCAAACGCTATTAACATCGTACTATAAGTACAAAATACCTTACAAAAGTCGTTGGTAAAAGCCATTCATAAGAATTATGCTAAATGCTTAGTGTTGTCTCTTAGAATGGTTTTTTATTGCCTGACGTTAATGGCTCAATCTGACTTGTGAGAATATCATGCTGACTTTGTTGCAACGCGCCTTACCGCTGTTACCGCTGACCATCGCCGTGACACTAACCAGTATCAGTACCATAAGCCATGCAGACGACTCACGTCTCACTGCCAAAGAGTCAGACCCAAAAACGCTTGGGTGGATGCAAGGCTTTCCGCCACCAGCTGATAAGCTGATAGCGCAGCCATCCTCTGATTTTTTTAGTTTTCCAAAGCTACGCTGGACAGTCTGTCATATCCGTGAGCTGATGCCGACTACCGAAGTCAGTCGCGGTATCGGTGCGCCGTCCAAGCTCAGCTATGAGCTGGATAAAAACATCGATGCCATCCCCTTTATCCCCACTGGCAGTAATCGCCCAATGACATGGCGACAGTCATTAGATGCCAACTATACAGATGGTATTATGATCCTGCATCACGGCAAGGTGGTGTATGAGCGCCAAAACGGTTGCCTCAATGAGCTTGGGAAACATGCAGCGATGTCGATGACCAAATCCATGACGGGCTTACTGGCAGAAATCCTTGTAACCGAAGGCAAGCTTGACGATAAAATGTTGGTGGCCTCTATCATTCCTGAGCTGGCGAACAGCGGCTTTGGTGATGCAACCGTGCGCCAAGTCATGGATATGACGACAGCGCTGGACTATAGCGAGGACTACGCCGATCCCAATGCTGATATTTGGCAGTACTCAGAAGCCGCCAGTCCGCTACCAAAGCCTAAGGGCTACACCGGTCCTAATGGCTATTTTGAATACCTACAAACGATTCAGAAAAAAGGCGAGCATGGTGATGCCTTTAGTTATCAGACCATCAACAGCGACACGCTTGGGTGGATCATTGCACGCACCACTGGCAAAGCAGTCGATGACTTACTCTCTGAGCGCATCTGGCAAAAAATCGGCGCAGAGCAAAGCGCCTACATGACCGTTGATGCTAAAGGTACGCCGTTTGCCGGCGGCGGTATCAGTGCAAGCTTGCACGATATGGCACGCATTGGTAGCCTCATGCTAAATAAAGGCGTCATTAATGGCAAGCGCTTGTTCCCAGCCGCTGTAGTAGAGCATATCGAAGCTGGCGGCGACAAGGATGCCTTTGCCAAAGCCGATTATAAACAGCTCAAAAATGGCAGTTATAAAAGCATGTGGTGGTCATATGACAATCCCACCCCCGTCTATTCGGCTCGCGGTGTCCATGGTCAAAGGATTTATGTGGACCCAGCGGCCGACATGGTCATCGTCCGTTTTGCCTCGCATCCTGATGCCAGCAATGGCAAAAATGATCCGACATCAATACCTGCTTTCCAAGCTGTCGCAAATTATCTGATAACAAAGTAACGGCTTAAAAGTGAACAATAAAAAATAACGATGAAAAATAAAAACCGCCGCTTTCACTATTTATCTTGAAAGCGGCGGTTTTTTATACCACACAAATCAACGTAGATTTTTAGCTTTTAATTTTGCACACGTTAAAGCCAAGCTCTTTTACCTGAGCTTCTTTGTCATATGGCGCTAAGACCGCACGCACGTGCTTTTGCCCTTGTAAGTATTGCTTGGCAACACGCTGCAAATCCGCAACCGTCACCGCCAAGATCGCTGCCCGCATTTTACGCTGCCAGTCTGCCCCGCGATGATGCAAGTTGGCAAAGCACGCTTTGATCGCCTCACCCGCTGGAGAGCCAGGCTTATCCATACCTGAAATAATACCTAAGATAGCTTCTTCTAACTGCTCATCCGTTTGCGGCTCATTTAACAACCATTCAATACTGGCATCGAAGTGAGCAAAGGTCTCAGCACACTGTGGGTCACGGTAGCTAAAGAATTTAAAGGCACAAGCATTGGCATCGTAACCGGCGCCGCCACCATAAGCACCGCCGCGCTCACGAATGGCACTGTGTAAGTAACCATTACGTAGATAAGGCGCTAATACCATCAAGGCAGCCGTATCAGGATGGTCAGCCGCGGGCACTGTATAAGCACTGGCATTATGATAAACGTTGGTCGGCACCAGCCAGGCTAAATCTTCAACTGCTACTGACTCACCCTCAACATCATTTAGGTGCAAGTCTGCAAATTCGCTTGGGATATTGGCGTCAATGGCATTATCAGTGTTGGTTAACTTCTCTGCCAGCGCTGGGGCACGACTGTCTTTCCAGCTCTCCACAATTAAGTCACTCAAACGCTCGCTTTGCTCAGCCTCACAGATAATTACAGCGTGTTTCGGCAGACTAATGAGACGCTGATGCAGATCCATCAAGCCTGTCGCAAGCTTATCCCATTGTGCATCGTCAGTACTGGCATGGGTTAAGAAATCTTTCAACGCATTGAGTGCCGGCAGTCCGCTACGTACATACTCTAACTGTGCTTGACGACTCATGCCGCGACTGGCCGTTTGCATGGCATAAGAATGCCCTGAGCCCGCAAGGTTAGATTGCCAGCCCGCTTGGCGCTGCTGCAAAATCTCTTTAATACGGTCATGCTCAGTAAAGACACTGTGCTCCATGACTTCTTTTAGCAGATCAATCGCTTCAGGTTTGCGGTTCAGCGCCCGCGTTGCCACCACAAAATAGCTGCTAATAGACTGGCTGTCATCGACATTGGTACGTTGGCTGATACGCGCTGTCACCCCTGAGGAGTGCGCCGCTTGTTTGGCTTGCATTTCATGCGCGCTGAGTGAGTCGGTACCAAGCTCTGACAACAAGCTTAAATAAATAGGCAGTAATGGGTGATTAATGACGTCATTCACTGGTAACTGGTCGTTGTTAGCCTCACCAATTGCATCGGTCAATGGGACGATGACTTGATAATAGTAGATACCATTGGTGCCTGCTTCATACTCAAACAAGGTACTGTCTTGACCACTTAAGCGCACCGTTTTTTGCGAGCCTTGTTTAAAGCTAATGTCCGTTGGTACATCTTCTAAGCCCACTTTTGGTAACAAGCTTAGATCATCAGGCGCGGCTTGGCGCGCAGCCAAATCCAACGCCTGCTTATGCAAGATGTCTTTATCATCAGCGGTCAAATCCATCGCGATGGTATCAAGGCGAGTTTGCTCTGCTGCGGCCAATCGCGCTGATTTTTCACTGTCTGGTGTCAATGTGACACGGACGCGGTGGTTGTTTTCAAGCAAATGCGTTTTGATTAAATTGGGCAGCCATTGCGGATCGACGACCTGCTCACGCAACCATTGTAGATGCTCATCAACTTCCCAGACGTCGATAGGATTGCCATCATGAATAGCCGTACTAAAGCCCTCTAGCATTAAATTTAGACCATAAGGAACACTATCGCCGCCGATATGGCGTTGATCAATTTCTATCTGATGCAAAATAGTTTCAATCGTTTCATCATCAATCGGTGCGCTAGCAACGTCAGTAAGCAAGTCTATAATGCCCTGCTCTACCGCTTCGGCGTGCTCAGGGTTGGAGCCACGTAGGCCGGTATAAAAAACCATTTCATAATGACTGTCATCGAGTCCTAGCAGCGGACTTGGCGCTTTACCCAGCGGATGACTGTCAAGATAAGCACGCAGCGGTGAACCAGCATGTTCCACCAACACCCCTTCTAATAAACGTAGCGCCAAACGCTGCTTGGGATCAGTAATAGACGGCAGCAGCCAAGCGACGACATGGTGGGTTTGATCAGGACCGGCTTCGTCAGCGGTATAAGTGTCGGTTGCGCTAATTGGTGCAGACAGACGCTGCTCTGGACGCGACACGTGTTTTTTGCCTGCTTCAAACTGGATTAAAGCATCTTCATGAATCTTCGCCTGCGTCTCAGCGACGGGGATATTACCAAAGCTCATAATCACGCTGTTTGAGGGATGATAATGGCTTTGATGAAACGCTACCAACTCAGGGTGCGTCAAGTCAGGAATGTCCGCAGGATCACCGCCCGAATTATAATGATAGGTGGTCGTTGGAAACACATGATGGGCAACCGCGTGATATAGCTGATCAATCTCACCGCTCATCGCGCCTTTCATCTCGTTAAACACAATCCCTTTAAAGTGCGGTTTGTCCTCGCTGTCTAACTCAACACGGATGCCTTCTTGGGCAAAATCGAGCGGATGAATATTGGGGAAAAATGACGCATCCAAATACACGGCCAGCAGGTTAAAGTAGTCGTTTTTGTTTTGCGTGGCATACGGATACGCGGTCCAATCAGCAGCAGTCATCGCATTCATAAAGGTATTGAGCGAGCGCTTAATCATCGAAAAGAACGGATCACGGACAGGGAACTTCTCAGATCCACACAAAGCCACATGCTCTAAAATATGTGCTTCGCCCTTTGAGTCCATAGGCTGGGTACGAAAGCCCACCAAAAAAGCATTTTCATCACTTGGGTGTGCCAAATGATAATGCATCGCTCCGGTTTTAACATGCTGACTGATCAACACATCCATCGAAAGCGCCTCAATATGGCGATGCTCAATCAGCTCAAAAGCAGGATGCAGGGTCAAGTCAGCAGTAAATAGCGTGTCAGTCATAGTGTTCCTTATAAAGCGTTTTTAACCCAGCCGATACTAACGTGACGCTGATAAAAAGTGGCACATCGTACGGCATACTTGGTTAAAAACCAATAATGAATAAAAACGTAAAAATAGTGAGTACAAAATAAGCCACTTGATCAGTCATCGATATCCGTCAATGTACAAAGATCTTTAAGTAACTTTTTGGGTAATATTCTTATTTAATGGCTACATATTTCGTGGCAGTGCTCCATCGAACAATAGGAATTTGCCTAACGGTATTAGATGGGGCTGAGCGTTTGATAAGTCAAGGCACGCCCTAAAAGATAAGCAAGAAAGGCCTACTGTTAAAAAGACACCACCTGCAACCTACATATATTCATTTGTCCCAGTTTAATGATGTTACTTAACAGCAGCTATCAGTAGTGCTATAGTTAGAATCATCTGTTACAAGGAGCCGCTCATGAGTTACCAGCATATTTTATTGGTCACCGATTTAATGTCCGATGCCGATATCGTCGCTCAAAAGGCCAAGCGTATCGTTGAAAACCGGCCCGGTTCCAAGCTATCGGTACTGCATATTGTCAAAGATACCATGGTTGGCTTTGGCTATGAATTGGTTCCCGCCTCTAGCCTATACGATGAAATTGATGACGAGCGCTGCCAAGAAGCACGGGCTAAACTGGCGCAGTTTTTGGAACGCAACCAGTTACACGCCGTCAATTCTGAAGTGACCACCGCCATCTCGAATAGCGAAGGGATCGTCAATTACTGCCACAAACACGACGTTGATTTATTGGTGATTGGTCGTCATGAACGCCATGGCATTGTTGCTTGGCTGAGCGGCGCCACAGCGGATAATATCTTGCCAAACGTGCCTTGTGACAGCTTAGTGGTTAGATTGGACAAACCAGTTTCCAATTAGCTTAAAGTATAAAGCAGCTTAAAATATAACGCTTCAGCTAAGTTGCTTGTATCACCACTTACCTTTATGAAGCTTCCTCAAAGCTTACTTGTGTAAAGCGTCCTCAAAGCTTACCTGTGTAAAGCGTCGTATAGACACCGACTATGGGGCGCTTTTTAACAGGCGTTTTTGACCATCACTCTGCTATCAAAATATCAATAAACGTCTGCCAAATGGGGCTTTGATGGCGGGCTTTATGCCAGACTAACCACCATGTCCGTGACAGATCGATACCCGCCACTTTTACTTGTATCAGTTTTCCGGCCGCAAGCTCGGTCTCAATCACATGCTGCGACAGACAGCCCAGACCAATGTCAGCACTGACCATGTGCTTGATGGCCTCCGACTGTTGAATCGCCCTGACGACCTCCGCATGGGGTAGATACTTGAGCAACTGCTCATCGATAATTTGCCGCGTACCCGATCCTGCTTCACGTACCAATAGTGGCAGCCGTGCCAACTGTTCAATATTAAGCTCATAACAGTGTTCATCGGCATGATAGGCGGCCAACCCTGACAACCACTGACTATCGCGTTTGGCAAAGACCATCAAGGTATCTGTCCGCCACGCTCGTTGCTCAATGGCTTTCATGTCTGTCGGGCGCGGCATCCCTTCCACTAAAGCGATATCAATATTTAATTGCTCAACCTCACTAACCACTTCTTGGGTATTGGCAATATACATATCGACATTCGCATCTGGTAGCGCTTTATATAGCTTAGCCAGCAGCGGCGGCAACACATAGTTCCCAATAGTGGTGCTGGCGCCAATATGAATCTGCCCTGCTTGGTACTTATGATAGTGCTCCAGCGTCAGCGCTTGCCCTAAGATCGCTTGCGCCTGCACATAAATAGGATGGGCATTGGGATGCTGATTGAGCCGGCGCCCGACCCGCTCAAACAACGGCATTTGCAGCCTTGACTCTAGCTCAGTCAAGGCGCTACTGACCGCTGATTGTGATAAGTGTAGCGCTTCACTGGCGCGGCTGGTACTACCTGTCTGGTAAACACTGACAAAGACAGATAACTGCTTTAGCGTGATTTTCGGTAAGGTTTGCACCGCTTTCTTCATGTTTTATACGACCTTCAGTTGTTTTTATCAGTATCTATCTATAAAATCGATAGTTTCTATCTTATTAATCTGTTTTTATTATAGTTCGTGGTGGCTTATACTGTCTATTCATAAGCTTATGCTTATTTAGATTTTAGACAATAGGACAGACAGTCATGCACGCCTTAGCCCAAACAGTGACCCATTATTGCCCAAGTAACCGCCATTTGGCTGGGTTAATGGTGGTACTTGTCGGCAGTTTGTTTTGTTTGTGGCTGGATGTGAGCCTAGAGGTTTGGACAGATGGACGTGTTGTCGGCTTATCCTCTTTAACGCTGGCGATTTTGCTGGGTATGGTATTGGGCAATACCATCTACCCTAGTTTTGCTGATCGCTTAAGTGTGGGCGTTGGCTTTGCTAAAGGTCAGGTACTGCGTCTCGCCATCATGTTTTATGGCTTTAAGCTGACACTGACACAAGTCTCAAGCGTAGGTATGCCTGCGATTATGACGGATGCCCTAGTATTGACGTCGACCTTTTTACTCACCTATTGGCTAGGCACAAGATGGCTAAAGGTCGATAAACAGACAACCTTACTGATTGGCTCAGGTGCCAGTATTTGCGGTGCCGCCGCGGTGATAGCCGCAGAGCCAGTCGTCAAAGCGGAAGCGCATAAGGTGACTATCGCCGTGGCAACCGTGGTGGTCTTTGGTACTATCGCTATGCTCCTCTACCCCTTCTTATATCATCTGGGTTGGTTGCAACCTTGGCTCAATGCCGAGCAATACGGCATTTATACCGGCTCAACCATACATGAAGTGGCACAAGTGGTGGTGGCTGGTAACGCTATCAGTACCGAGGTTGGTGATACGGCGGTCGTCACCAAGATGATACGGGTCATGATGCTGGCGCCTTTTTTGCTTGTGCTGTCTTTTGCCTTAACCACAGACAATAGCGACAATATTGACGATAGTGATCGGCCTTCGCTCATGAAGCGTATACAACAGGTCAAAGTCCCGTGGTTCGCCTTTATCTTTATTGCGGTCGTGCTAGTACACACTTGGGTACCGATGAATGCAGGATTGGTACATAGTATGGTCATGCTCGATGATGTGCTGCTCACGATGGCCATGTTTGCGCTCGGTCTGACCACCCACTTAAGCGCCATCAAACAAGCTGGCATTAAGCCGCTGATTTTGGGTGCCATGATGTTTGCTTGGCTGATCCTTGGTGGGGGCTTGATCAATATTGCGATTAGCTTGATTTAGTATATTACTACCACTGAGCTATTTGTTATGATTCAACATTAACAATGCCTACGATCATCGCGATGATCGTAGGCATTGTTAGTTCTATGGGCTGCTACCCCTAAATCGCAGACGAAAAAAAACGAACCCGAAGGCTCGTTTTTTATACATCTGTTTATCTAATTATTTATCTATAAAAGACAAATTAGATAGCAACGATGTTATGTGCTTGTGGGCCTTTTTGGCCTTGAGTTACAGTGAACTCAACTTCTTGGCCTTCAGCCAAAGTTTTGAAACCTGAACCAGTGATTTCGCTGTAATGAGCAAAAACGTCTGCGCCAGTTTCTGGAGCGATAAAACCAAAGCCTTTAGCTTCGTTGAACCACTTAACTGTACCTTTTTGAGTATCTGACATATTGATAATCCTACTTTTAAATTTATTTAATGGCCTAGTGACCGGTAACGCTTGCAAATAGCTACTGAACGATAAATATTAAAACGAAGGATTATAACTAATACTACGAGGTAATGATTTGGTGCAGAACTGCTCTTAAGCTTGAGCGTATTATAAGGGGAACAGCCGCTTATCGCAAGCCTTATCTCATATTTCATGTAACTGAAGCCAATTTTTCGCTATTTTTGGTCCTAATTGCAACCATTTTAGGCATTTGGTAAACGGAACAAATACACTGCTACCCCGCTACAGACGGTCGCTACCAGCCATGCCACCCATATCATATCAGCAGGCAGCTGATAAAATAACATGGCGGTTGATAGGGTCATCATGATCGTTGCCAGCCACTTAGCATACAGCGGTACGGCGTGGCGATCCTCCCAATCACGAATAAATTTACCAAAGTATTTATGATTAATGAGCCAAAAATGAAAGCGCTTAGAGCTACGCGCCCAGCACCCTGCTGCCAGCAGTATAAACGGCGCGGTCGGCATCACGGGCAACAGCACCCCTATGATCCCCAAAACAAAAAATATCCAACCGAGTGTCACAAACGTCCAACGTACTGTCGGACTAGTGGATTGATTGGTCTTTGGGCGATAATAAAATACTTTTTTGTTTTGGCTCATAAATGATGTCATTGGATCGTATTAAGTGGCTGATGGTAAATGGCGGCTATTAATACATAGAGGTTAAGCGGCTAACATGCTGCCTGCGATCACTCCCTATATAGGACATTCAGCATGCAATATCCCCACAAATGCTACAAGACTATTTTTACAAGGTTTTTGCAATAAATAGGTGTGTTTGGTTAGTGGTTGGGTAAGTGGCTTTTAGAACATGTCCACCTCTACCGGACTTTGGCAAGTGAATATGAGCCTGATGGGGGCAGTATCGTCAATAGCAAGGTTGCTTAGAGGCGCGCGTTGTCCGACGGTGAGATGGTTCATGGTGTTCCTTAACGTTGAGTATGTCTTTTTATCGCTACAGCAATTTGCCAAATTAATATGCCAGATAATATATAGTCAATCCCACTTAAAAGTGTTATAAACTAATTATCAAACCTAATTGCTATCATAAAGACCATGACTTACTCCCTAGATTTTCGCAAACAAGTACTAAAAAGCTTAGACGAGGGTATGAC